>JBCCGX010000311.1:0-9414 GCA_039029035.1 Acidobacteriota bacterium
GCCAGGGCAGCGAAGGCGGCGATCTCGTCTTCGATCAGACCGTCGCGCTTGGAGAAGTTGATCCAGCGCTCGCCGGTGAAGAGATCGAGGCCGCGATTGGTGGCGACCCAGATGCGGCCCTGGGCGTCCTCGATCAAACCCCAGGTGAAGTCGTTCGAAGGAGCGCTCTGCCCACCGCCGGCCTGTTCGTTGGCGTGCAGCACCTCCCAGGCGTCGCCCGACCGGCGGTAGAGGCCGCGTCCGTCGGTACCCACCCAGAGGGTCCCGTCTCTGCCGTAGACGAAGGCGCGTACCGCAACGCCATCGAGCTCGGCGAATTCCGGCGGCTCGACGAACCGACCGTGCTCCAGGCGCACCATGCCTTCGGCGGTGGCGGCGACGATATGGCCCGAAGGGTCCTCGCCGACCCTTAGCACCACGTCGTCGGGCAGGCCGTGGCGGTGATCCCAGAAGTCGAGCTCGTCGCCGGCGAAGCGGGCAAGACCGCGGCGAGTTGCGATCCATACCGCGCCGGCGGAATCACACAGCATGCCGTAGATGCGCTGGGCCGGAAACTCCGGCGGCACGAAGTGGCGCCAGGTCTGACCGTGGCGAACGAAGAGACCGTTGTTCCGAGTGCCGATCCATAGCCGACCCTCGGGATCGGCGACGATGGCTCGGATCATCTGGTCATGCAGCGGCGCGGAGTTGGGCAGCACCGTAAAGCGCCGGCCATCGAACCGGTAGACACCGCCCGAGGTGCCAGCGAGCAGGCTGCCGTCGGCGTCGAGCCCGATGCTCCAAACCGATGGGTTGGTCAAGCCGTCTTGCGGTAGGAAGATACGGAAGAGGTCGCCCGGGAAGAGCGTCAGCCCGGCGTCGGAGCCGAACCAGACGTTGCTTTCCCGGTCCTCGAGCAGGGTGTAGAAACGCTCCTCGTGGCGCAGGCCCTGAGCCCGGCCCAGGCGAACGACGTCCTCCCCCGGCAACTGTCGATACAGACCGGCGCCGGTAGTGATCCACAGCTTGTCCTGCCGGTCGACCATGGCGCTGCGTCCCAGGCCGATGGCCTCGCCGCGGTGCCGGATCTCGACCGCCCGGTCACCGTGCCAGCGCCACAGGCGGTCGCGGGTGGCGAACAGCAGGGTGTCATCGGGAAGCGCGGCGACCATGGTGGTCGGCTCGTTCCATGGCCCTGGCGCGCTGCGCCAGCGGCGGCTGCTTTCGCCGTCGAGGGTGAAGAGGCCTTGCAAGGTACTGACGACGAGCTCGCCGCCAGCGGTCTCGGCAAAAACCTGTTGTGCATCGTTGTCGATCTCCGGTGTGCGGATGCGGATCGGCTCGCCGCCGCTCAAATAGGCGACACCGCCAAGCAAGGCCGCAGCCCACAGGATCCCGTTACGGTCGATAAAGAGGTCGCGCACCGAGCTGGCGTCGGGGGCCGGAAAAAGGGGGTAGGCGACGGTAGTCACCTCCTGCCGCTGGCCGGCAGCGAGGTGTGCCAGGCCGCTGCCGGCGGCGATCCACAAATCCCCCGCGGCATCTTCGACGAGATCGAACACGAAGCTCGAGGGCAAGCCCGAGCGCAGGCCCAAGAAGTGGAACCGGACACCGTCGAAGCGCGCCGCGCCACTCCAGGTGCCGACCCAGAGCTCCCCCCGGCTGTCTTCGAGGAGGGCGAGTACCTGGGACTGCGGCAGGCCATCTTCCGTCTGGTAGTGACGAAAGGGCAAGCGGTCCGCGGTGAGAGCGGCACCCAATCCAAAGAGACCGAGTAGGCATAACCCCGTGACTCGGCACGCAATGTGCGGCATCGACTTAGTGTACGGCAAAGCTGTGTCCGGCATGGCTGCCATAGGTCTCGCTCTCGCTCGTCACATCTTGACGTCGACTTGTCTCGGGCTTCTCACTGTCGGAATAGTCTTTTTGACCGCGGTGAGAGCTCGAGGATCATCCGGTCGACGTGCCAGAAGGATGCCTCTCTGGCTTTGCATCATTTCTCTGTTGAAAACGAATCGTTCTTGGCTTTACTTCAATGGCTCGATCGATGTCATAATTATCTGCAAGCGGACTAAACAAAGAGGCCTGGGACCGAGTCATACATCGTTCGGGGGCGGTGGTGAAGCAGGAGAGGTATCTCATGAACTGGCCCGCCAGGTTGATCGTAGCCGGCACACACGCGTTGTTTCGCGAGTGTCTGGCCTCCATGCTGTACAAGATCGGCCGTTTCCATGTCATCCACCATACGGACGACTGGGAGCATGCTCGCGACATCGTACGGGATAGCCTTCCCGATGTGCTCCTGATCGATCTCAACGGGCCGGAGGACGCGGCCACTGAGCTCGTTCGCGACACGCGGAAGCATTGTCCGGATGTCCGGATCGTCGTCCTCGGCCAGTGCAACGCCGAGACCGCGATCCTGCGCTGCATCGAAGCCGGCGCCGGCGCCTGTGTCTCCAAGGAATCTTCCCTGGAGGAGCTCTGTCGAGTGATCCGTAGGGTGTTGCAAGGTGAAGCCGTCTATTCACCGCAAATCGCCTATTCGATGTTCGCCCGTCTCGCCGAGCTGTCGCGCGAGCGCCAGCGCAGCGAGCGAGTCGAAGCCCTGGAGCTGACGCCGCGCGAGATGGAGATTCTGCAGCTCATCGCCGGTGGCTTGAGCAATCGGAGTATCGCCGAGCGCCTGTCTCTTTCGGTTTACACCGTCAAGAACCATGTGCACCACATCCTCGACAAGCTGCACGTTCAGGATCGACGCGAAGCGGTCGAGCATGCTTATGCACGCCACTGGCTCAGGCCACAGCGGGTCGCTGCACGGTGAGGTGGTGCGAGGCCAATCTTTGCCGGCAATTACGGGGTGGCAGGAGATCTAGAACTGGCTGGTTCTTTTCTGGATCCGGAGGCTCATTGTGACAAGGAGAGCGAGTGGGGTAGGAAATAGAGATTCAGTCGAAGGCAACGACGAATCTCTGGCTGAGGTTAGGATCGATCATCCTGCTTCTGCCCCAACGTGGCGGGACTCGAGCGACAGTGAAAGTTCTGTTGGCCAATCGGCCGAAGATGCTGCGCGAGCTCTTGAGGGATCTACTCGGTCGACAGGACGACATGGAAGTTGTCGGCGAGACCCTCGATCCGCTCGAGGTGTTGCTGGAGGTGCGGCGAACCGAAGCGGATGTCGTGATCACCAGCCTTCCGGCCTCCGGGGAGCCCAGCATCTCGAGTCATCTGTTGGCCGAGTTTCCCCAACTGGTCGTCATCGGTTTGGCTCCGGAAGGAGAGCGCGCCGTGCTCTATCGACAAGTCATGGTCAAGCAACCGATCGACAACTGCGGTGACTCGGACCTCTTGACCCAACTCAGACAGGCGATGGCAAAGGCTTGAGGCAATGACATCCCCAGCGGCGACATCTCCGGCGGTCGCAGTGTTTCTGGTCCACCGTTACCGTTTGTTGACCGAGGCGATCGTCGGCTCGTTGAGCTCGGCGGGGGCGGTCCGATGTGTCGGTTCGGCCGACTCCCGGGTGGCGGCGATCGAGCAGCTGCAGGCCCTCGAAGTCGAGGTGGTGCTGGTCGATGCCAGTCTTGGACACCGCGAAGTCTGCGAGACCATCCGCGAGATCAAAGAGCTCTTCCCCAACCTCAATGTCCTCTTTCTGGGCTCGGATGACAGCGCCGTGATCCTTGACTGTGTCGAGGCGGGAGCCAGCGGCTACGTCTCGCAAGAAGCCTCCCTCGCCCAGATGCTGTCGACGATCGAGGCGGTGCGCCACGGCCAGACGCCGTGCTCGCCTCGGGTCGCCGCCTCGGTGCTGGCGCGCATCGAGGAGTTGGCAGAGCAGTGCTCGGAGCGCAGCGTGCCGACCCTGACACACCGTGTGCAGCTGACGCCGCGCGAGGCCGAGGTTCTGGAACTGGTGGCCGCCGGTCTGCGCAATAAGGAGATCGCCCTGCGTCTGGCGATCAAGCTGCCGACGGTCAAGAACCATGTACACAAGATTCTCGACAAATTCAAAGTCAGACGGCGTCGTGAGGCGATCCGTCTGGCGTACGAAAACGGCATGCTCGAAGACCCGTTACCGCGGTCTTCGGTCAGTCTGTGAACCTTTTTTGGCTCTATGGCGGTACCCAACTAGACCCTGGTCCCAAGTTCATCAGATCCTTTATGCATCGACAGATCTATTGTTCACCCTCGGCCGGCTGTTAGGCTTGGCGGCATACTTCCGAACGGGTTCTACCGACCGGGTCGCCGGGCAACGGGTGACTACAGAGGAAGAAGGCCAACAGGCTCGAGATCGCCGGGTCGAGGGGTCAATAGAAAGGTCGGAAATCTCTGCCGGAAGATCATTTTTCAGGTGGATGTGTGGAGGACAAACTGGAGGCACGATCCATGGATGTTGAACAGATACGCGGCAAGATCAAAGAAGTCATCTCGAACGTCACGAATATCGATACCGCCGAGATCGGTGACAACGCGTCTTTCATCGACGATCTGCAGCTCGATTCCTTGTCGCTGCTCGAGATCGGTGTCGATGTCGACTACGAATTCAAGCTCGGTGTGCCGGAAGAGCGGCTCGGGGAGCTGCGCACCGTCGGCGACGCGGTCGAGCTGGTGCAGCAGTGCCTGGCTGAGAGAGCGGCCTAGCTGTGCATCGACGCATCGTGGTCACCGGGATCGGAGCGGTGACGCCGGTCGGCTCGGGCCGCGAAGAGGTGTGGAGCAACCTCCTCGCCGGCCGTAGTGGCATCGGACCGGTGGAGTCGTTCGACACCAGCAATTACAGTGTCCATCGCGGCGCCGAGATCAAAGACTTCGATCCGGCGCCGTACTTCCACCAGCTCGAAGCGGACCAGGTCGGTCGCGCTTCGCAGCTCGCTGTCGCGGCGGCACGCCAGGCCATGGACGACGCCAAGCTCGATCCGGCCAGCCTCGATCCTGTGCGGGCCGGCGTCGTGATGGGCACGACGTCCGGTGAGCCGCGGGAAGTCGAGCTGTTCGACGACCACTTCGTCGCCGAAGAGCTCGAGCGGATCGGCCCGGAGTTCATCACGCGCTACCCGTGCCACGTGATCGCTGGGCACGTCGCTAGCGAGCTGCAGCTCGCTGGGGTCAATGTGATGATCCCGGCCGCCTGTGCCGCAGGCAGTTACGCTCTCGCCCATGCCTTTGACGTGCTGCGTGCGGGTCGCGCCGATGTCATGCTCGCCGGCGGGGCCGATTCGTTCTCGCGCATCACCTACACCGGATTCGCTCGCCTGGGCGCCATCGCGCCGGAGGTGTGCCAGCCTTTCGACCTCAACCGCAAGGGCATGGTGCCGGGGGAAGGTGCGGCGGTGTTGGTGCTCGAGCCCCTCGATCGCGCCCTGGCGCGTGGCGCCGAGCCCTTCGCCGAGGTGACCGGTTATGGCCTGTCCTGTGATGCGCACCACATGACCGCGGCGCATCCCGACGGCGCCGCTCGGGCCATGTCGCGGGCGCTCGCGGACAGCTCGCGGCAGCCGCAGGACGTGGGCTACATCTCGGCCCACGGGACCGGCACGCCGACCAACGACCGACAAGAGACGAGCGCGGTCAAGAAGGTTTTCGGCGATGCCGCCTACGACGTGCCGATGAGCTCGATCAAGTCGATGATCGGTCACACCATGGGCGCGGCCTCGGCGATCGAGGCCGCCGTCTGCACGCTGGCGGTGGCCACGGACCATATTCCGCCAACGGCCCACTTCGAGACCGCCGATCCGCAATGCGATTTGGACTGCGTGCCTAACGAGGCGCGTCAGCAGACCGTGGCGGTGGCGATGAACAATGCCTATGCCTTCGGCGGCAACAACGCTTCGGTGATCTTCGAAAAGGTCCAGGCATGAGTCGATCCGAGGCATCGTCCGAGACGGCCAGCGAGAGCAACAGCGGGGCGGTGTCGCGCCGCGTCGTGGTGACCGGCGTCGGTCTGGTCTCTCCCTTGGGCGACGATCCGCAGCAGCTGTACCAGGCGTTGGCGGCGGGGACCCGAGGCTTGCGCCAGGTGAGCCTCTTCGAGACCGATGCGCTGGGTCCGCGGCTGGCCGGCGAGATCGCCGATTTCGATCCGGCGACCACCCTCGGTCGGGCCAACTACCGTCCCGTCGACCGTACTGCCCGTCTGGTGATCGTTGCCGCGCATCAGGCGTTCGAAGCCAGCGGTTGGGATACCGAGAAGCGGGAAGAGCACGATGTCGGCCTGGTGCTGGGGACCATGTTCGGCAGCGTCCACACCATTTCGGCCTTCGACCGCCGGGCGCTGGTCGCCGGGCCGAAGTATGCCAAGCCCTTCGAGTTCGCCAACAGCGTGATCAACGCCGCCGCTGGTCAGACCGCTATCTGGCACAACCTGCGCGGCATCAACTCGACTATTGGCGGCGGGACCGCGGCCGGCTTGCAGGCCCTGATCTACGCCACCGAAGCGATTCGCACCGGGCGCTCCGATGCCCTCCTGGCCGGCGGCGCCGACGAGCTCTGCTTCGAGTCCTTCTATGGCTTCCATCGCACCGGCCAGCTGGGGGCCGACGAGGACGGTGCTGCGACCAGTGCGCCTTTCGCGGCGCGGCGTAGCGGTTTCTACCTCGGTGAGGGGGCGGGGCTTCTGATGCTGGAAGAGGCCGAATCGGCGCGCCGCCGCGGGGCGAAGGTCCTGGCCGAGATCCGTGGCCACGGTACCTGTTACGACTGTTCTCGGGGCGCCGACGAGCGCGCCGCCGATGCAGTGCAGCGAGCCATTGGCCTGGCGCTCGCCGATGCCGGGCTGACCGCGGCTGATATCGATGCGGTCAGTGCCGCCGCCAACGGCAGTCTTCTGGGTGACCGACACGAGGCCCAGGGCCTTGCCGCCGCCTTCCCCGGCCGTGAGGATCTGCCGGTGACCGCAGTCAAGTCGATGCTGGGAGAAGCGCTCGGTGCCTCCGGTGCTTTTGCCACCATCGCCCTGCTCGAGGCTCTCGGTGCCGGCACCCTACCGGGTATTCCCGGCCTCGAGGAGCCGGAAGCGGGGCTGCCGTTGACCGGCCTGGGGACGGCGAATCGTTCGCTCGCCGGCCGGCGCGGCCTGGTCGACGCGGTGGGACTGGACGGCAATGTGGCAGCGCTGGTGGTCGAGCGTTCCGACGACGGCGAGCTTGCGGCACGACCGACAGGGGAATCCTGATGTCCGAGCCGGTGTCGATCCCTTCCTCCGATCTGCGCCAGCGTCGGCGTATTCGCCTGGTGCCGCGGATGAAGGACCAGGGCTACGCGCCCGATCAGGTGGCCAAGCGGCGGCAGTGGGTCGAGAAGACCACCGACTGCCAGCTCGAGCACGTCGGTGCCTACAGCCTGCCCAGCGAGGCGATGCGCGGCAACATCGAGAATCCGATCGGTGCGGTGCAGATGCCCCTGGCGGTGGCCGGGCCGCTCGAGGTCGCCGGCGAGCATGCCGAGGGAACCTTCTACGTGCCCTTGGCCACCACCGAAGGGGCCCTGGTGCGCTCCTACGAGCGCGGCATGGTGGCGATCACCCGCTCCGGTGGAGCCTCGGCCCGGGTTTGGGTCGACGAGAACCGGGTCTCGCCGGTGTTCATGCTGGCCGATGTAGCGGCAGCGCACGATTTTGCCCAACGGGTCGAGGCGCATCTCGACCAGGTGCGAGAGGTGGCCGAATCGACCACCTCCCATGGTCGCCTGCTGCGGGTCGAGTGCTTTCCTGTCGGGCGCGAGGTGATCCTCAACTTCTGTTACTTCACCGGCGACGCCCAGGGCATGAACATGATCGTCAAGGCGAGCGAGAAGGCCTGCCGCTGGATCCAGCAGCACCTTGACGGCCCCCGGTTCTATGTCTTCAGCGGCTACAACTCGGAGAAACGAGCCTCAGGCGCCCTGCTGCGCGGTGGCAAGGGCAAGAAGGTGACCGCCGGGGTCCGCGTGCCGGCGTCGATCGTCAAGGCGGTGCTGCACACGTCGCCGGAGCGTCTGGTGGACATGTGGCGGCATACGGTGCTCGGCCATCTGCAGGCTGGCGCCATGGGGTACAACGGGCACTACGCCAACGGTCTGACGGCGCTGTTCATCGCCTGCGGTCAGGATGTCGCTAATGTCGCCAACGCCGCGGTCGGCATCACCCACTTCGAGCTCACCGCAGGCGGCGACCTCTACGCCAGCGTCACCCTGCCGTCGCTGACCGTCGCCACCGTCGGTGGCGGCACGAGCCTCGGTACGAGCCGGGAATGCCTCGACATGCTGGGCTGCTCCGGCTCGGGTAAGGCGTTGAAGTTTGCTGAGATCACTGCCGCCACGGTGCTCGCCGGCGAGCTGTCGATGGGTGGCGCGATCGGCAGCGGCGAGTTCGTCGAGGCACACGAGCTTTATGGCCGCAATCGACCCGAGGCCGCGGGGTGACGGCAGATGGCGAGCACACCGAACCGCGGGCAGCGGCAAGACATGCAAGAAGGGCGGATGAAGCGGCCTTTCAAAGGGCTGCGCGCCGAGGGCCCCGACGCGGTCTATGACGCGGTGATCATCGGCGCCGGCATCGGCGGCCTGTTCTGCGCCAACCTGCTGGCGCGCGAGGGGCTGCGGGTCCTGTTGGTCGAGCAGCACTACATGGCCGGCGGGTACTGCAGCACCTTTCGCCGCAAGGGCTTCACCTTCGACGCCTCGACCCACTTTTACCCCCTCCTTGGCAATCCCGAGACCTTGACCGGCAAGCTGCTCGAGGAGCTCGGGATCGGAACGCGTTGGGTGAAGATGGATCCGGTCGATACCTTCCATTTCCCAGACGGCACGCGGTTCGAGGTGCCAGCCGATCTGGATACCTATATGAGCAAGGTCAAGGCCGAGTTCCCGCACGAGGTGGAAGCGCTCGATCGCTTCTTCGCCGAGGTACGCGAAGCTTACCTTTCCGGCCTGCTGGCGTACTTCCGCCGCCGCCCAACGGCGCGCTTCGAGAAGTACCGCCACCTCTCGGTGACCGATGTCCTCGACCGTACCTTCCGCGATCGTAAGCTCAAGCTGTTGTTGACCGCCGACTGTCCGCATTGGGGCTCGCCGCCGAAGCGCACCTCGTTCGTCTTCGACTCGATGTTGCGCCTGTCCTACTTCCTGGGCAACTACTATCCGATCAACGGCTCGCAGGGATTTGCCGACGAGCTGGCGCGGTGTTTCGAAGACCAGGGCGGGCACATCCTGATGAGCACCCGGGTCGATCGCATCGTCGTTCGCCAGGGCAAAGCCTGTGGGGTCGAGATCGAGACCACTGCCGGCAAGTTGCGCGGCCGGCGAACGGTGGCTGCCGGCACGGTGATCTCCAACGCCGACCTTCGCCTGACACTCGAGAAGATGGTCGGCGAGCAGCACATCGACCCCGCCTACCTGCGCTCTGTGCGGCGCCTGCGACCGAGCTTCCCCTGTTTTCTGGTCCACATCGGCCTGCGCGAC
>JBCCGX010000312.1:0-9401 GCA_039029035.1 Acidobacteriota bacterium
ACGACAGGTCTCGGGACGGCGGTACTCGGGATGACAGTGCTCGGCTTCCTGGTGGGTGCGTCGGCGAGCTTCGCCGAGGGCGGTGGCCCGGAGAAGAATCCCCTCAGCCCGTGGTATCTGAGCGACGTCGAGCGTTGGTGGCATGTCGACGGCTTGATCGGCATCGAGTCGGAGCCGGACTACGTCGGCTCGGACGACAACGAGACCGAGATCGGTGGCTTTGTTCGCGGGCTGTTCAAGGATCGTTTCGGCAATCGTTATGCGGTGGGCTTCGAGGAGTTCGGAGCGGTGTTCTATCCCGGCGAACGCTGGGCTTTCGGCATCGATCTCGAGTTCGAGGAAGGGCGTGAGACGGAGAACGCGGACCTTGTCGGCCTACCCGATGGCGAGGAGACTTTGGAGGGCGAGTTCACTCTTTACCGGCGTTTCGGCGACGGCTACGGTGCGGTGGTCGTGCAGCCCGATCTGCTCGATCGCGGTAAGGGGATCGTCTACTTCATCGGCTATGCCTACGATTACCTCTCGCCGAGCGGCCGCTGGCTCTTCAGCCCGCGCATGGACGTCAGCTGGGGCGACCAGGAGCACATGCAGACCGAGTTCGGCCTCACCCTGAGCCAATCGGAGATCATCGGCCAGCCGGTGTACACCCCGGGCGGTGGTCTAAAATCGTCCACTGCGGGTCTGCAGGTGCAGCGCTTCTGGGGCCGCCGCTGGAGCTGGCTGGCGGATTTCGAGGTCGAGCACTACTTCAGCAAGGCGGCGGACAGCCCGCTGATCGCCGAGCTCGGGTCGGACGTCACTTTCGAGGCGACGATCGGGGTGTTCTTCCGCTTCTGACGAGGCTGGCGATTGGCCGCGGCGTCCGGCGCCCTGCGGGCGGCGCAGGCTACGGATCGTAGGTCGAAGAGTGATGATGAGGACAAGGCTTTGAACGTTCTGCTGATCGAAGACGACGTCGACGTCGCCACCAATGTTGCCGAGTACCTGGAGCAGCGCGGCGCCCGGCTCGATTTTGCCTACGATGGGCTGCACGGCTTCGATCTGGCCAGCAACGGCACTTACTCGGCGATCATTCTCGATCTGAGCTTGCCAGGAATGGACGGCATCGAGGTCTGTCGCCGCCTACGCCTGGCCGCGAGCGATACGCCGATCCTCATGCTGACGGCGCGCGACGAGGTGGAGCAGAAGGTCGAGGGATTCCAGGCCGGCGCCGACGACTACCTGGTGAAGCCTTTCGCGCTGCCGGAGCTCTACCATCGGCTGATCGCCCTCCTGCGGCGCTCGCAAGGCCCGGCCGACGCCTGCCTGTCGGTGGCCGACCTGGAGCTTGATCCGCGGTCGCGGGAGGTGCGGCGCGCCGGCCGGCCGATTCGCCTCAACCGGACGGAGTTTCGCTTGCTGGAGCTGTTGCTGCGGGCCGCGCCGGGCATGTTGACCCGTGAGGCGCTCGAGGCGCAGATCTGGGGTGACGATGCGATCAGCCCGGACCTGCTGCGCTCCTACATCTATCGGCTGCGTCAGCGCATCGACAAGCCATTCGCCACTGCGCTGCTGCACACGGTGCACGGCCAGGGCTACCGGTTGCGGGAGGCCTGAGCTTGGGTACCAGTGTCCGCCGGCAGCTGATCGCCCACTTCGTGCTCTTTGCCCTGGCGCTGGGAGCCCTCTTCGCGGCGGTGACTCTGCTGGTCTTCCACCGGGTCGAAGACCGTATGGTGCAGCGGCGCCTGGAACAGCTGCTGGCCGGCGAGCCGGGAGCTGCCGCCAGCCCGGTAGTGGATTTCGTTGGCCCGCCGGGCGAGGCGCCGGAAACCCTGCGCCAGCGCCTGGCCGATTTGCCGCCTGGCCTCTACGAGTGGGAGGAGGACGACCGCGAGCTCCATGTGCTGCTGGCGGCAGACGACACGACCGGACAGGCGGCGGTGGCTATCGCCAGCTTTCCCGAGTCCGAGGTTTCCCAAGGGCGACTCGGGATCGCCTTGGCCGTCGGCGTCGCGGCAACGTCGCTCTTGGCGCTGCTGCTGGCGCGCACCCTGGCGCTGCGCATCGTTTCTCCGATCGAACGCCTGACCGGCCGCCTGGCCCAGGGCTCCCTCGATGCGGTGGTCTCCGACGAGCTGGTCCGGGAGCTGCGGGACGACGAGATCGGTACCCTGGCGCGGGCGCTACAAAGCGCCGGCCGCGAGCTGACCGCGTCGGCCGAGCGCGAGCGCCGATTCCTACGCGAGGCGAGCCACGAGCTGCGCACGCCGATTACCGTCATCCAGGGCGTTTCGGATCTGCTGCGCGAGTCGATCGATACCGACGACGAGCTCACCCGGGGGCGCCTGGAGCGGCTCGATCGAGGATTGAGACGGATGAACACTTCGGTCCTCAGCCTGTTGGCGATGGCTCGGGCCGAGCACCGCCTGACGGTCACCGATATGCCACCCTTCGCCCAGCAGCTCGACGACCTGATCGAGGAAGCACGTTCGCTGACGGCGCCAAAGGTCGAGGTGATGTGCGAGGCGGCGGCCGAGCCAATCACCGGTATCGCCGCGTCGATGCTGATCGTGGTGCTGTCCAACCTGACCCGCAACGCGGTCCAGCACACCGAGGCGGGCAAGGTCCGCGTGGTGGTCGAGGCCGACCGGGCTCGGGTGGTGGATGACGGGCCCGGGTTGCCGGCCGAGATCCTGGGGCAGCTGCGCCGCGGCGGACCGCAGCCGAGTCTCGGCATCGGTCTCGCCACGGTGCAGCGGATCTGCAAGCGCTTCGACTGGCAATTCGAGGTGGATTGTCCCCCCGGCGGCGGCACGATCGCGACGGTTACGGGATGGTCGCGCTGACCACCTCTTGGGTATCGATCACCTGCTCGAATTGCACCACGCGGCCGCCTTCGAGGGTCCAGACCGAGATCGCCGGGGCCTCCATGCTCTTGCCGGTCGCCTTGAAGGTCCCGCCGTCGCGTTGTAGGACCACGACGCGGTCGCCGTCGGCGGCGAAGGTGTCGTCGACGGTGGCGGTGAAGCCGTCCCAGTCCTCGGCGATCTTGCCGAAGACGCCCTCGAAGACGGCGTCGCGGCCGATGAAGGTGCCGCCGTAGGGGATACCCTCAGACTCGATCCAGATCACGTCTTCGTCGATGATCGCGAGGATGGTGTCGAGGTCACCGATGGCGAAGGCCTGGTAGAGGCTCTCGATGATCGCGACGTTGTCGGGGGCGGCGTCGGAATCGGAATCGGAATCCGAATCCGAATCCGAGTCCGAGTCGCTGCCCGATTTGCCGGTGAAGCCGACGACGTCCAGGTGGTAGGTGACGTCGATCGGGGCGAAGTCAGGGTGCTCGGTGAGGCCGTCGGGCAGGCAGAGGCGACCACCGAAGCGCAGGGTGTGCTTTCCGGGGGCGAGCTGAGGCAGCATCACCCAATAGCCGCCGCTGACGGCTTCCGGGTCGACCAGGCCAGCGGGGAAGCCGAAGGGACCATCGCCGGTGTCGAAGCGGAAGGGGGGCGACTGCACCCGTGCGCTGGGGGTGAGACGGACGACGGGCTCATCGTCGAGGGTGGCGTAGAGGTCGCAGGCTCGGGGTCCGTAGGAATCGACCGCGGCGACGGGCGATGCCGGCTGGCTGCCGAAGAA
Organism: Acidobacteriota bacterium; assembly: GCA_039029035.1. GTDB lineage: Bacteria > Acidobacteriota > Thermoanaerobaculia > Multivoradales > J023 > JAAELT01. The sequence continues at coordinate 3,622 of JBCCGX010000312.1, forward strand.
GAGGTCGAGCTGGGAGCGTTTGTCGTCCACCGTCAAGCCTTCGCCCGGTTTGTTGTAGACCACCAGGTTGATCACCGGGAAGAAGAGCTGGTGGCTCGCCGGCACGGCACAAGAGCGCTCGACTGGTTGACCGATGTCGCCACCGGCCAGGAACCACACCGAGCCGCTCTGGTTCTTGCTGCAGTCGATCTCACCCTGGATGTCCTGAGGATTCTCGGCTGCCGGGATCTCGAGCATCCACTGCCACCAGGCAGCGGACCACTCGCCGTAGGTCTTGCCGGCCGTGGCGCCGACTTTCGAGGTCACGGCTTGGGGTGGGCCGGCTTGCAGGGCCGCGGCGAGTCCGATGAGGCAAACGGTGGCGAGGGGGACGGTGACCTGGCGAGCCGCCGCACGAAGTCTATTCATGGTGTTCTCCTTGGCAAGCGGCGGCGTGGTAGCCGCCAGATGAGCCGCCGCCCGCAAGGCGGGCACGGGTCGACAACAGCCGACACCTGGGAATACGCAGAACGGGCCCGAGACCCGACATGCATCGGACGAGCCAGGCGGAGGTTCAGTCCCTGGCTGTTGCCGCTGGCAGTGCGCCAGAGAGGAACGGAGCGGGGGCCGGCAACTCGACTGCGAGAAGTCGCCGAATGAAATCGTCGTCGAGGATACCTACCTGAGCTTCTTTGATCCGGCCGTCGCGAGCCACGACGAGGGTCAGGGGTACGGCGGCGATGCGGTGGCTCTTGGGGAAGATTCGCCACTGGGTGGGCGTGAAGACTCGAAAGGGCATGGCCGTCTTCTCGGCATAGGCGCGCACGACGTCCGGATCGTCGATACCGATGGCAGCGAAGCGGTAACGGTCGCCGGCCCGTTGGTAGAGCTTCTGCCAGTTGCGGACGTTTTCCTCGCAGCTCGGGCAGGTCGTTGTAAAAACCAGGACAATGCTCTCGCGGTGCTCATCATCGAAACTGAGCCAGGTTTCGTCGCCGGCCAGGCCGGTGGCGGCAAAACCGGGCAAGTGATCGCCTGCCGCAACCTGATCTTGAATGATCGATTGCAAGAGATCTTTCAATCGTTCGTTTTCCTTCGCCAGCAGCACGACGAGAACACAAAGACCTGCCATGGCGCCGTAAACCAACCAGCGATATCTGGTGCTGCGTTGTTTTTCCATCGAGTTCTCCTCGGTATCCGGCCTGGCTGGGGATACCGTGCAAGTCGCACAAGGTCGGAGGGCTGCCGATCGATCGAAGGTGGCCGTCGATGTTCCGATCCATCGACGGCCACCTTTCTAACAAGGAGCGAACAGAAGGTATTGAGCTACGGGCGGTGGGGCAGGGCGGTGCACTTGTAGCTCATGACGCAATCACTCATGAAGCCACCTGGAACCGTCGAGCACTCGTTGGTGAAGGTGACGCCGACGATCTGGCAAACGCCGAAGGTGCAGGTCGCGTCAGCGCTGGCGTAGGCGTTGGCTTCACAAGCGAGCTTGGATGCGTTACAGGTCGAACCGTTACCCCATCCGTTGGCGGTTCGAACGAAGGGATTACACGCCGCTTCGGCTCGGGCGGGAAAGAGAGCGGTGATACCGACGGCAAAGACTGCGATCAGGGCCAGTGTTGCGAGGGGGAAGGTTGCTTTCTGCATGGGGGATTCTCCGTTGTCGTCCTGTTGAAGATGCTGCCTGGAGCAGGCAGCGTGACAGTCGGTCGCTCGCTCGGTGCATGATCGAACCGCAATGTTTTCTTGGGGGCCTCCTTTCACGCGATCTCGCTCCTTCGAATCCCTTTCGAAGGACACTGTGCACGATTGAGCGCCTCTGCCAGACACGCGTGTTTTGGCGTCTGCTTTGGGTCAGAGAGCGTGCTCGCTTCGCCGGATTTCCTGAGGGCAGACCCGCGAAGAACTCGGTCTACCTACGGTCTATCCCACGCGTCGTGCAGCCGTTTCAGCTCCGCCTGGACTCGCCGGACGTGTTGGTGGTCGGCGTCGTAGTGGCTTTGGTAGATCGCCAGCGCCGTCTGCAGGTGCGCTTCGGCCTCGCTGTAGGCGCCGGTCTCGATCATTAGACTGCCGAGATGGGTCGTGGTGCTGGCGACCCTGGGATGGTCGTCGCCGAAAATCTTGCGGCGGAGGGCGATCGCGGCCTGCAGGAGCTCGCTGGCCTCGGCATAGCGACCGCGCCGGGTGAGCACGCGACCCAGGTTGTGCTGGCTGAGGGCGACCAGCGGGTGGTCGTCGCTGAGCAGGGCACGGCGCATGGCGAGCGCTTCGCGATGCATCGCCTCGGCTTCCTCTAGCCGGTCGAGGCCCGAGAGGAGGGTGCCCAGGTTGTTCAAGGCTGTGGCGATGTTGGGGTGCGAGTCGCCGAGCAGCTGGCGGCGTATCGTCAGCACCTGGCGTAGGATCGGCTCGGCGGCTCGATAGTCCTCGCGATCCTGCAACAGAACGCTCAGGTTGTTCATCACCAGGGCCACCTGGGTGTGGACCTCGCCGTAGTGACGGCGGTGGATGGTCAGCGCCTGGCGGTAGAGCGCCTCGGCTTCGTCGTAGGCCTCTTGTTGGTGCAGGGCATAGCCGAGGTTGCCCAGGTTGGTCGCCACGTCCGGGGCGTCCGGTCCGAGACGTGCGCGGTTGCCGGCCAAGGCCTGGCGGAAGAAGGCTTCGGCCGCGGCGTGCTCGCCGCGGCGAACGGAGAGCGAGCCGAGGTCGTTGGCGAGGAAGGCGACCGTTTCGTGGCTCGGGTCGAAGAGGGCACTGAAGTGCTCGAAGGCTTCGTGCAACAAGGTTGCCGCCTCGTCGTAGTGGCCGTTCACCTGCAATAGCCAGCTTAGGTTGCGGGCGCTCTCGCCGATCAGAGGGTTGTCCGCTTGTAGATGCGCCCGGCGCAGTGCGAGGGCGCGCTCGAGCACCGGCCGGGCGGCATCGTACTGGCCTAGCTTGACGTAGACCTGGCCGACAGCGTCGAGCATGCGTGCCTGAATGGTGGGCTCGTCGGCCAGGGCGTCGGCTCGCTCCAGGCCGCGCGCGAGAAGCTCGCTGGCGGGGCGATCGACTCCGCCGGCAGCATCGGGCTCGTTGGCCTCGAAGAGCTCGATGAGGAAGCCGGTGACGGCTTCCGACTCCGCCAGCGCCGCCGTCACCCGATCGCGCTCGGCGGTCACTCGCCGGGTGTGGAAGCCGGCCAGCCCGGCCGCGGTCAGCAAGAGCGCCAGGGCTGTCGCTACGCCCCAGCGGTGGCGGGCGGTGAACTTTTTCAGCCGGTAGGTGGCGGTTTGTGGCCGTGCCACAACCGGCAGACCCGCGAGGTGACGCCGGATGTCGTCGAGCAGCGCTTCGGCGGTGGCGTAGCGTTGGGGTGGCTCCTTGGCCAGGGCTTTCAGGCAAATGGTGTCCAGATCCCCACGCAGCCGTCGGCTGCGCCGGCGCACCACAGCCGCCGGCGGCTGTGGAAGGCTCCCAGGCGTCTCGTCCGGCGTGGTCGCGGGACCTTGGGCTGCTGCGGTCGACGGTCGCGGCACCTGGGAGTCGCAGATCCGGCGCTCCACCGCGGCCGGTGTCCGGTCGTCGACTTCGTAGGGGCGTCGACCGACCAGCAGCTCGAAGAGGATCATGCCGAGGGAATAAACATCGGTCGCGGTCGTCACCGCCCCTCCGCGGATCTGTTCCGGTGCGGCGTACGCCGGCGTCAGGGCGAGCTGGCCGGTGCGCGTCAGGCCGGCCTGCGTCAGCCCGGCCCATGTCAGTCCCGCACCATCGGCCTCGTTTTCGAGCAGCTTGGCGATGCCGAAGTCCAGCAGCTTGGCCTGTGGTGGGGCATCCGGGCTCTCGGTGACCAGGATATTGGATGGCTTGAGGTCCCGGTGGACGACAAGATTCTGATGCGCGTAGCGCACCGCCTCGCAAGCTTGCGCGAAGAGCCGCAGGCGGTCGTCGATGCCGAGAGCCTGCTCGCGACAGTAGCGCACCAGGGGTGTCCCTCGGACATACTCCATGGCGAAGAACGGCGTCCCCTCGTCGGTCCTGCCGGCGTCGAGCAGGCGGGCGATGTTCGGATGATCGAGTCGGGCGAGGATCCGCCGCTCGTTGAGGAAGCGCTGCGTGACCTGTTGGCCGCCGAGGAGGCGGCGCACCACCTTGAGCGCCACCCGCTTGTCGACGTCGGCCCGTTCGGCCAGGTAGACGATCCCCATGCCGCCGCGGCCGATCTCGCGAAGGATCCGGTAGGGGCCGACGGTTTGGTCGATCCGGTCCTTGGACGCCAGCGCACGGGTCGTCGCCTCGTCGCCGGTGAGGAGGCGCGCGAGCCGGGTGGGTGTGGCGTCGAGAATCCGTGGGATCTCGTCTTCGGCGGCCAGCAGGGCGTCCACCTCGGCCCGCAGGTCCGCGTCGTCGCTGCAGGCTCGGTCGAGGTAAGCGGCCCGTTCGGTCGCCGGCAGCTCCGCCGCAGCGAAGAAGAGGGGCTTGAGCTCTTGCCAGCGCTCGGAGGTCATCGGTCTCCGGGTCTCATCCGCGGTGTCTCATCCACCGTGTCTCATTCGTCAGCTAGCGCACGGTCGCCCAGAGTGCGGGCGAGCCAGGCGCGGGCCAGGCGCCACTCGCGGTTGACCGTCGGCACTGAAACCGCCAAGGCTCCGGCGGTCTCGGGGATTGTCAGGCCAGCGAAGTAGCGGCATTCGACAATCTGTGCCTGGCGTGGATCCATCACCTCGAGTCGGGTGAGCGCCTGGTGCAAGGCGAGCAGGTCGGCGGCGTCCGCCGGCGCGGCCGAATCCCGCTCGTCGAAGGTCACGTCGTCCTGGCCTCCACCCCGTTTGGCTGCTGTCCGGCGTTCGGCGGCGTTGACCAGCACCTGGCGCATGGCGCGCGCCGCGATGCGCATGAAGTGCAGGCGATTCTGCGCCGCCAGTGCCTCCGCGCCGGCCAGCTTGAGATAGGCCTCGTGGACCAGGGCGGTGGTGTCGAGGGTTGCGCCGCGCCCGGCGCGAACGACGTGAGCCAGCCGGCGGAGCTCATCGTAGACCTGAGCGAACACGCGGTCGAAAGCCTCGGACTGGCCGGCGCGCGCCGCGTCGAGAAGTGTGGTCAGAGGCTGTGCGATCGAATCGGCCATGAGGCGCTCCGGAATCTCGCTCGGGAAGGGGCCGCGACCCGAGCTCGTGCGTGACTGCCAGCGGTTTTGTCGTCACCGATGATACGACTTGTCGCCCTTTCCGGTAAGTGTGCCTCGAAGGTGGACACTGGCCGGCGCGCCGGTGTCCGATTCCAAATCATGAAGAGCAACAAGGAGAACACCATGGCTCATTCGACTCAACCGACCACCGATCGCGGCGCGACCCAGCAACTGCTCCAAGAGCGGCAACATCACGTCCGCACCGGACTTCGGCCCGGCGGGATCTTGGTCAATCACAACGCGATCGTCGTCAAGACCGGGCTCCAGGCCGGCGGGATCTTTTTCAATCACAACGCAGTCACCGTCAAGACCGGCGTGCGCGCTGCCGCCTTGTCGGCGAACCACAACGCCGTCGTCGTCAAAACCGGTGTGCGTGCCGGCGCCTTGACAGTGAACCACAACGCCGTCGTCGTCAAAACCGGTGTGCGCGCCGGCGCCTTGTCGATGAACCACAACACGATGGTGGTCAAGACCGGTGTGCGTGCTGGCGCCTTGACGGTGAACCACAACACGATGGTGGTCAAGACCGGTGTGCGTGCCGGCGGTCCGGAGACTTCGCCCGGCGGTAGTGGCGGCCGGCCCTGATGGCTTGGTCGTTCCTCGAAGCGCAACCGTCTCGGAG
>JBCCGX010000313.1:0-9398 GCA_039029035.1 Acidobacteriota bacterium
ACCGGCCTCGACGATAGCGACGGCGACCCGCCCGCCGCGACCGCCGCGACCGATGCCGAGACTTTGACCGAGGGCGAAGGCTTCGCCTACGTGCAGACCATCGACGGGCGCCAAGTGTTCTATATCCAGGCCGAGAAGAGCTTGCAGGATCGCCAGGACACCACCTACCTCGAGACCGTGATTCTCGATATCTACCGCGAAGACGGCGAGACCTATCGCGTGACCAGCGACAATGCCCGCGTCAACGAATCGACCTGGGAAGCGCGCCTCGAGGGCAACGTCGTCGTTTCGGGCTGGGGCGATCTGGAGCTCGAAGCGCGCGCCTTCGATCTGCGCCAAGGCGGCCAGCTGCTGGCCAGCCACGGCGCGGTCGAGTTTCGCTATCCGCCCGAACTCGAGGGGCGGGCGACCAAGTTGCTCATCGACCGGCGCAACGACACGATCCGCCTGACCGAGGGCGTCCATATCCGCAGCTCTGCCGGCTCGGAGACGCCGATCCGCTTGGATTGCGAGCGCTTGATCTTCAAACGGGGCGAAGGACTGATCCGAGCGCTCGACAACGCTTACGTACGCTTCGGCGATCAGGAGCTCTGGGCGCGCGCTTTCACCATCTTCCTGCTCGACGACAAGAAGTCCTTGCGCTCCCTTCGGGCCAACTTCGACGTCGCCGGCGTCGCCCGGACCGCGACCGACTTCGGAGGTGAGAATCGGATCGAGTTTCGTGGCGAAACCCTGGAACTGACGCCGAATCCGGCGCAGCCGAATGCCCGCAAGGTCAAGCTCAACGGCGGCAGCGGCCAGCCAGCCTTTCTCAAGCTGGTCGATGCCGATGGGGTAGGGCGGACTCTGACCGCGAGCTACCTCGAGAGCCAGACTCTGGACGGTCAGCCGATGCTGATCCAAGGCGCCGGCGAGCCGTTGCTGATCAACGAGTTTCTAGACTTCGAGGAGCCCTTCCCGTTGCGCCAGGTCTGTGCGCACCGCATCGACGCGAGGTTCCAACCCGAGGGTGGCCTGGACCAAATCTTCCTACGCCGCAATGTCGAAGTGACGAATCGCGATATCTCCCTCAGTGGCGGCAGCCAGGCCTTGCTAGAGATCGAAACCGGCAAAGTGTCGATCGAGGGACCGATGGTCGAGTTGTTCAGCGAGCGTGGCGACCTGGCGGCGCCGAAGATCACATACTCCCGCGAACAGGGGCTGATCAGCGCCAAGTCCGGCGTCCGTGCCAGCTTCGAGCCCGGTGCTGCAGCAGCTTTCGAGCAGACACCCTTCGGCCAGGGGCGCGGGCCGATTCGCATCGAGTCAGGGGAGGCGTTCTACACCACTGAGCCCGCCGCTTTTACTTTTATCGGCCAAGTGCGCGCTTGGCGCGACCAAAACCTGCTGCTGGCCGAGCAGTTACGAGGCGACCAGGACACCCAGGAGCTCTCGGCGAGCGGCGGCATTCGAACCCTGTGGTTCACTGCGCCGCAACGCAACGGCGAGGCTTCGGCAGCCGGTGCCCAGCCACAGCCGATCGAAGTGATCGCCGAGCTCCTGACCTACAATCAGACGGATCGCGTGGTGAGCTACTCGGGCGACGTACGGATCGAGCAAGATCGTCGCACCTTGACCTGCGGCGAGCTCGATGTGGAGCTCGACAGCAACGGACGCGAAGCGCAGCGCATGACCTGCCGTCGCGACGTGCGCCTGGTCGATCGCCAGGTCGAGCCTCCCGGCGCCGAGCGCCGCGTCTCCGGTGACTTGGCGGTCTATACGGTCACCGAGAGCCGGATCGAGATCTACGGCGAGCAGGTCGAGCTGGTCGACACGCAGAAGAATCGTCTGCGCGGCGGCTACCTGATCTATGATCTCGACGCCAACACCGTCGGCATCAAGAGTGAGCCACCTGCCCTCGCCCAAACGGCCCGCTGATGCACTCCGACCGCCCCATGCAAGACTTTCGACCAAGGCACCCTATTCGATGACCGCTGCTTCCCTGACGACCCGCAGTCTGCGCAAGGTCTATCGTGGCCGCGCGGTCGTCGATGACGTCTCGATCTCGGTCAACCAGGGCGAGATCGTCGGCTTGCTCGGTCCCAACGGTGCCGGCAAGACAACCACCTTCTACATGGTTGTCGGCCTGACGCCGCCGGACCAGGGTGAAGTGATCCTCGGCGACACCGACATCACCGCTCTGCCGATGTACCTCCGGGCTCAGCGCGGCATCAGCTACCTGCCGCAGGAGGCTTCGATCTTCCGTAAGATGACCGTCGAAGGCAATCTCGACGCCATCTTCGAGACCCTCGACTTGCCGCGCACCGAGCGCAAGCGCCGCGCCTCTCTCTTGATTCGAGAATTCGGCCTGGATGAGGTGAAGAAAAATCCGGGATATGCGCTTTCAGGCGGCGAACGGCGACGCGTCGAGATCGCGCGGGCCCTGGCGATCGATCCACTCTTCATTCTGCTCGACGAGCCTTTCGCTGGCATCGATCCCATCGCGGTGATCGATATCCAAAACATTGTGCAGCACCTCAAGGAGATGGGTATCGGCGTGTTGATCACTGATCACAATGTCCGAGAGACTTTGAAGATCACCGACCGGGCTTATATCATCAACAACGGTGAGATTCTCCGAACCGGATCCCCTGCGGAGCTGTCCGCCGATCCGCAAGTCAGGAAGATCTACCTTGGCGAAGAATTCAGTCTCTAGTCTCAGACAATAGCCATGGCGCTGGAGCAGAAACTTTCTCTCAGGCTGGCCCAGAAGCTGGTCATGACGCCTTCTTTGCAGCAGGCGATCAAGCTGCTGCAAATGACTCGACTCGAGTTGGAGGGTGTCCTCACCCAGGAGCTGGTCGAGAACCCCATCCTCGAAGAAGGGGAGATGTCGCTCGACGACGCTGCGGCCGAGGCCAACGCCGAGGAAGCTGCAGAGACCGAGAAGGACGACGCCTTGTCGGATGTCGACCTCGAAGCCTTCTTCGGTGATTACGCCGAGAGCTGGGAGGGCTCGGGCAATGCCTCGGTCTTCGAAGAGAGGCAAGGGCCGCCGCTCGAGAACACCCTGAGCCGGGAAGATGATCTCTACGACCATCTCCTGTGGCAGTTGCACATGATGTCGGTGCCGCCTCTCCTGCGCGAGGTCGCCGAGCTGATCATCGGTAACCTCGATCCCGATGGATTCCTCGTCGCGACGATCGAGGAGATCCAGGCGATGGGCGCCGATGGGTACGCTGCGGACTCCCTCCTGCCCATCGATGTCATTGAAACGGAGGGCCAGCCGAGCGAGCCTACGGAAGGCGCCGGTGAGGACGAACAGACGTCTGACGAGATCCGAGTCGCGACTGCCGAGACCGGACAAGCGGCGCTCCGAGTCGAGTTGGAACACCCATCAACACACCCCGGCCTCGACGGTATCGTTGGGACGACTCCCGATCGTGGCGCTCTCGACGCCAGGCAAGACGCTGCCAGACCTTCGGACGAGCTCCCTTGGCCGAGCACCGAGGCCTGGTCTAGCGCCCTATCGCAGCAGCACAGTTCGCAGCAACACAGTTCGCAGCAACACAGTTCGCAGCCGCTCAGTGATCCCGGTGAGGCTTTGGCCGCAGCGGACGCAGCCGCGGCGCAGGATGCATCGGCGGCGACGCAGGACAGCGCTCGCGGTCTCGAAGCCGAGCCCTTCCGGGAATCCGCGGATCCGGATGCCGAGCAGGAATCCGCGGACTTCGAGCCGGAGATCCCGGGCTATCCGAGAGAGTTGGTGGAGAAGGCACTCGAGCTGGTGCGCAATCTCGAGCCTCCTGGCGTCGCTTGTGCTGATTTACGCGAGAGCCTCCTGAGTCAGCTCGATGCCAGTGGCGAGCCCGAGGACTCCATGGCGCGCTACCTTGTAGCCGAGAAGTGGCAAGAGTTCACCCGCCGCAAGTTCGAAGCGATCGCCAAATCGCTCGAGGTACCACTGAAGTCACTGAAGCCGGCTGTGGAGAAGATCAGTCAGTTGAACACACGCCCAGGGCGGCAGTTCTCGACCGATCGCACCCACTACGTCGAACCTGATGTCTACATCGTCAAGGTCGGTGACAAGTACGTTGTCCAGCTCAACGACAACGGCTTGCCCCGATTGCGCGTCAGCGGTGCGTACCGGAAAATGCTACAGGCCATGCGCCAGCAGAAGTCCGAAGCGGACGCGCAGCAGTACATCAAAGACAAAATGCGCTCGGCTCTCTGGCTGATCAAGAGCCTGGATCAGCGTCAACGGACCATCTACAAAGTCGCAGCTTCGATCGTCCAGCAGCAGCGAGCCTTCCTCGACCACGGAGTCGAGCATCTTCGCCCCATGGTGCTGCGCGACGTCGCCGAAGACATCGAGATGCACGAGTCCACGGTCAGCCGGGTGGTGTCAAACAAATACATGCACACTCCACGCGGCTTGCTGCCGATGAAGTTCTTCTTTCACAGCGGCATCGATCGCGACTACGGTGGTGACATCTCGTCGCTGACGGTCAAGCGCAAGATCCAGCATTTCATTCAGGGTGAGGATGCCAAGAAGCCGCTGTCGGACAGCGAGCTGATGCGGATTCTGAACCGCGAAGGCATTCACATCGCACGCCGGACGGTCGCGAAGTATCGGGACGAGCTGGGCATTCCGTCGTCCACTGAGCGCAAGCAGATATTTTAGCCAAATATCTTCGCCTATCCACCCAGTTTCGACGACGCAGCAGACTATTTAGGAGCCATCGCATGAGGATCGAGTTTACTGGGAGGCACTATCAACTGAGCGAGCAGGTCAAGGAGTACACCGAGCAGAAGCTGGACAAGCTGAAGCGGTTCCTCGACGAGCCAGTCGACATTCATGTCATCCTCGAGATCGAAAAGCGACGCCAAATTGCTGAGCTCCATGTCTCCCATCGCCATGGCGTCCTGCAGGCGACCGAAGAAGCCGAGCACATGCGCGAGGCGATCCACACCTGCATCGAGAAAGTCGAGAAGCAGGCCCGCAGGTCGCGCAGCAAGTTCGTCGACTCTCGCCGTCGGTCGAAGCGCCACGATGAAGACCATCATTGGCCGATGGAGGTTCTCGATCGCGAGACCCTCAACCTGGGCTCGCAGCCCAAGATCATCAAGACGACCCGCCTACCGATCAAGCCGATGACGATCGACGAGGCGGTGCTGGAGTTGGAGCAGTCCAAGAACGAGTTCTTCGTCTTTCGGGACTCCTCGAACGATCGAGTCAGTGTTATCTACCGGCGCAAGGACGAGCACTTCGGATTGATTGCGCCCGACTTCTGAGCCCCCATGCGACTCGAAGAGCTGATCGACCCGGATCTGGTCTTCGCCGATCTGCCGTGTTTGGACCAGGCGACAGTGCTACGCACCCTCGCCGAACGCCTCGCCGCGACCGGACGCTTTAGCGATCCGGACGAGCTCTACGAGAAGCTTTGGGAACGTGAGCAGTTGGGTTCTACAGGGGTCGGCGATGGCGTTGCCGTGCCGCACTGCAAGATGGCCGAGATCGATCGAGTCGTGGTCGGCATGGCGGTGCTGCGCCAAGGCGTCGACTTCCGCTCCGTGGACCAACAGCCGGTCCGCTTGATCTTTCTCGTCATCTCTCCCGAGGACCAGCCGTCGGAGCACTTGAAGTGCCTCGCAGCGATCTCGAAGTGGGTCAAAGCAGACCACCATCTCGAGGACATTCTGACGGTCGAAGATCGCGAGTCGATCTACGCTCTTTTGCGCGAGGAAGGGTAGGTTGGCTCCGGCTGCGACCCATGTCGAGGTCACCGAGCTCCTCGGAGCAGAGCTCTCGGATCTCCACCTGCGGGTGCTATGCAGCGCCGATCGCTTGGACCACCGAATCACCCATCCACGGGTCCAAAAGCCCGGCCTGGCCTTTGCCGGCTACTACGAGTACATCAAACCGGGGCGGGTCCAGATCATCGGCGAGAGCGAAACCGAATACCTCAAGACTGTGACCCCGGAGAAGCGCCAGCGGCGCTTTCGTAGCATTGTCGCTCTGCCCATTCCTGTCTTTGTCATCACCAAGGGCATCGAGCCGTTCCCGACTCTCAAAGAGCTCTGCCGAGAGAAGGGCGTTCCAATTCTCAGCTCGCCAGCGCTGTCATCGACGGTCATCAACCGCGTCAGCTTCTTTCTCGAAGATCACCTGGTACCGGTCACTCACCAGCATGCGGTCCTGGTCGACGTCTACGGCCTAGGCGTCCTGTTGATCGGCAAGAGTGGCATGGGCAAGAGCGAAGCGGCGCTCGACCTGATCACTCGAGGCCACAGCCTGGTGGCCGATGATCGAGTCTCCATTCGGCGTTATCCGAGCGGTGACCTCATCGGCTACTGTGAAGAACCGGTCAAGCACCACATGGAGCTTCGTGGGCTCGGCATCATCAACGTCAAAGACCTGTTCGGTCTGGCGGCAATTCGCGAGCGCAAGACGATCGACCTCGTGGTCGAGCTCGAGCAATGGGAGGAAGGCAAGCCCTACGATCGACTCGGCCTCGACGAAACGGTCTACTCGATCCTCGATACGCCAGTCCCTTACATTCGCATGCCAGTTGCGACCGGCAGGAACGTCGCCAGCCTGGTAGAAATCGCGGCACGTAACCATGTTCTGAAGCTGCAAGGGCACGATTCCGCCCGTGAATTTGCTCTGCAACTCGAGGCCAAGATTGAGCAAAGCCAAAAGCAAAAACGATAGCCACCAGCGCGCGGGCTCGCGGTCTCGGATTCGAAGCGAGAAGCCACGACTTCTCGTTATCAGCGGCCTCTCCGGATCAGGCAAGAGCACCGCGACCGGAGCTTTGGAAGATATCGGCTACTACTGTGTCGACAATCTGCCTCTGCCACTCTTGCGGACGTTCCTCAGAGATCCGCTGGCTCAGGTCGGTAACCGGCACCGAATCGCTGTCGTCACCGACCTGCGAGCCCCGGAAGCTGCCGAAGAACTGCCGGAACTGCTCGAGCGAGTCGATCGGCAACAGTTCGAGCTCAGTGTCGTTTTTCTCGAGGCTGCGGAGGACGTGCTGCTGCGACGGTATTCGGAAACCCGACGCAGCCACCCGATCGGGGTCGGCGAACGCCCGGTGATCGATGGGATCCGACGAGAGCGGCAGTTGTTGGCTCCTCTTCGAGGCCGGGCCGATCGGATCCTCGACACCAGCGATTGGTCAGTGCACGATGTTCGCCGCGAGATTTACCGTGAGTTCGCTGACGGTCAAGAGGCCGCTCTGACCGTCTCGCTGGTCAGCTTCGGATTCAAGCACGGCATCCCCGCAGGTAGCGATCTGGTCTTTGACGTCCGGTTTCTACCCAACCCCTACTTCCTGCCAGAGCTGCGCGAACGCAGCGGGCAGGATCAGGAAGTACAGGATTTCCTCGCCGCTCAGGACGACTTCAGCGAACTCGCCGAGCGCCTCGAGGATCTGTTGAGCTTCCTTCTGCCGCGGTATCAGCGGGAGAACCGGAGCTACCTCTCGCTGGCGATCGGGTGCACCGGTGGCCGCCATCGCTCGGTTGCTCTCAGCGAGCATCTGGGGGAGGCGCTGGCCCAGAACGGCTGGCACGTTCGCATGCGACATCGCGACATCGACCGCGGCGGTTGACCTGACGCAGCGACCGCGAGCCGCCAATCAGGTGCCGGCGACTAGCCATTGACAGCCCTCGACGGATACACTGCGAGCAGTCTTTGGATCCTCGTTCCGGATGCCTCCGTAGCAGAGAATCCGCGGAAAAAAACGAGGGCCACGTTCGGCCCTCCCAGAGCGCGATGGTTTCAGTCCTCATCCTGACGCACGGTGGAGTTGCGCCGGAGCTGCTGCAAGCGGCGCGCATCATTTCCGGTCGACTCGATCGCTTCGAAGCTTTGTCTCTCGATTGGAGTGACAGTTTCGAAGCGGCCCGGCAGAAAGTGGAGGGCGTGCTGCAGCAGATCGATGACGAGAACGACCGCAACCAGGGCATCATGATCTTGACCGATATTCTTGGAGGCACCCCGTTCAACGTCGCGATGGCTTTTCGTGATCCGGACAGAGTCGAGATCGTCTCTGGAGTCAACCTGCCCATGGTCGTGCGCCTGGGCTGCCTGATGAAAGACGATCTTCCCCTGGCCAAGCTAGCGGACTGGATACGGGACAAGGGCCGAGCGAGCATTTGCAGCAGCAGTGATCTGCCCTTGGTGACCCCTCCGACACCCTGCGAGGAAAGTGATGGTTGAGCGACAACTGGAGATCGTCAATCGCCTCGGCTTGCATGCCAGAGCTGCCGCCAAGCTGGTCCATACTGCCGGTCGCTTCAGCTCCGATATCCAGATCGCCAAGGACGGTCAGAATGTCGACGCCAAGAGTATTCTCGGCATCATGGCTCTGGGAGCGGCACAAGGTACGATGATTCATCTCGTCTGTGAAGGCCCGGATGAGGACGAAGCGCTTGCTGCGATTTCCGAGCTGATCGCTAACCGATTCGACGAGGCTCAGTAAGCCCCGCATGGACACCTTTGAAGGAATCAGCGCTTCCGAAGGAGTCGCTATCGGCGCTGCAGTGTGTATCAACACGCGCATCACCGACATCTACCAGATTCCAGTCCCAGAGGGTGAGATCGAGGCTGAGATCGACCGCTTCCGCGAAGCGGTCGAGCAGAGCCGAGAAGAGATCGGCCGGTTACGAGATCGGGTCGGCAATGAGCTCGGCGACGAGCTCGCCGGCATCTTCGATGCGCAGGCCCTAGTGCTCTCCGACTCGACGTTTCTCGAAGGCGTCGAAGAGCATATTCGGCGCGAGCACGTCAATGCCGAGTGGGCCCTGCAAGAGACCGTCACCGAGATCCAGGCACGCTTCGATGCGATCGATGCGCGGCACCTGCGGGATCGCCAAGAGGATCTACGGCACGTCTGCCGCTACGTCATTCAGAGCTTGCGTGGCATCCACCTGCACAAGCTCTCGGAGATCGAAGGAGACGTCGTCATCGTCGCCGATGACCTCTCGCCGACGGACGCGGTGCGCCTAGGGCGTCAAAACGTCATCGGTTTCGTGATCGAGCATGGAAGTCCGACCTCGCATACGACGATCATCGCCCGTTCGTTGAACCTACCGGCGGTCCTCGGAGTCACTGGGATCAACCAGCAACTGGTCGACCACGTCGAGGTGCCAATCGTTGTCGATGGCACCCAGGGCACGGTCATCCTGCGCCCGGACGAGACGACGCTCGAGACTTACCGTAGCCTCGTCGTCGAGCACGAACGCGAGGAGCTGTCGCTTCTGGCTGCCAGCCAGCTACCTGGCGTCACCCTCGACGGGACGGAAGTGCAGGTGATGGCCAACATCGACTTACCGGAAGAGCTCGAAGACTGTCAGCGTTTCGGCGCCTCCGGCATCGGTCTCTACCGTAGCGAATTCCTCTACATCGA
>JBCCGX010000314.1:0-9390 GCA_039029035.1 Acidobacteriota bacterium
CATCGCGAGAGCTTGGGCTCCTCGGCGACGAAGCCCAGGAACTTGCCCCAGGTATTGGCCGAGCTTTGACCGAAGCCGTGAATGAAGACGATGGCGGTCTCTTGCCCCTGGTTGCGGATCGTGTGCACGCCGGGTTGCTCCGGAGGCCGCTCACCGGCCTCCCCGGCAGTCCTACCGCCGAGCGCCTCGACGTCGCGGGCGAAGCGATGGAAGGCCTCCGCAATCGCCTTGGGGAAGTCAGCCGAGGTCTTGGCGACGCCTCGCAGGCCGTTGAATAGGCGGTTCTCGGGCAGGACCCTCAGACTCATGACCGGTAGGGTCGAGAGCTTGAGCCCCCATCGGGTCGCGGTTCCGACGGTGCCCGCCAGGGTGCTCACGACACCCCCGCCGCGTAGCCGTGACAACCGCTTCGTCAGATTTGTTTCAACCACGGTCGATCTCACTTTCGGAAGGTCGATGATTAAAGCGTCTCGGCTCATTGAGCCATCCGGCCGCGTCGGTGGATCCACCGTACTGGCCCCTGTCGATGGGGAGAATGGACCGTTGGATGCAAGACTGATTCAAGATCTGACATCGCGAGGATCACTCCACAACTCGCGAGCGCATGGGGAACAGGCCTTCTGTTGGTGTGTCTTCCATCAGGCCATTTTCGTAGGCGCGGCGAATCGCCTCGTGGCGGCCCCGCACCTGCAGCTTGTCCAGAATGCGATGAATGTGATTTTTCACTGTCGCCAAAGAGATGTTGAGTTGTCTGGCGATCTCCTTGTTCCGCTGACCCTTGGCGGCCAGTTGCAGAACTTCCTTTTCGCGGCGTGTCAAGCTGACGTCAGCCGGTACCTGCCGATGCCTGTTCTCACGCGCCAGCAAGCCGATTCTCGACCACACCGTGGCGATGACTTCTTTCGAACAAGCGGGCTCGCCCCGGTGGACGGACTGAATGGTTTCGAGCAGATCTGAAAAAGAGGCCCGAGACAACAGGTAACCGTCTGCTCCGGCCTCCAGTAGCGCGACGGCATCCTCTTCAGAAGCGACCCCTAACGGTAGGATGCGCATTTGTTTGTATCCCTCGCGCAGGTCAAGAATCACTTCCAGAGTTGTTTGCGGACCAGCCGAAGCATCGATGATCACAATGTCGACCGGCAGCGAGGCCAGGTCGGAAATTGCTCGGTCAGGATCGTGGGTCGAGCCAAGCAGCCGACAGTTCGATTTGTCCTCGAGGCAGCGAACGAGAGCCTCGGTCAAGAGTCGGTAGTCATGGATCAGATAGAGGCCGATCGCCGTCATGCTCTGCGCATCCCCTTAGAGCCATGCCGGATCGAGTAGCTGTTACTCGGAGGGCGTTAGAAGCTCGGTGAGGAAAGGCAGCGATGAGGGTTTATGACAGTAACCATTCCTTTCCAAGCCCGGAGTAATCTCCTACTTGCCTCCGGGTTAAGGAATGGATCAGGCGACCTAAAAACGATTCAAAGGATAGGACTAGTGGGTCGAATTGTCAGATTCAGATTATCTGCTGTGGGATTTTTCTGGCAGCCAGAGATGGGCGCGCAGCGCCACAGCGCTAGGTTGCAACGGCGCTGTAGGGATAGCGTTCTTCCTGGGAGTGGCGTGGCGTTGGGGGCTGCTTGGCGGATGTTAAGCTGTTGCTGGCTCAGCCTTTCGGCGAGTTAGCGGAGTACGGCCAGCCTTTGAGCGAGTTGGTTGACTGCAAGCGTATCTACCAGCTCGCGGCACGTTGGCTCACTCGACGGTGGTTGTAAAGCCACCTCTTTTTGTAAGCCTTCTCTACCGCCTCGAAGCGGTGTTTGACTTGTAACTTCTTGAGGATGCTGTGGACGTGGTTCTTGATGGTGAACAGTGATAGATATAGTTGTTTGGCAATTTGCTTGTTGCTGAGCCCTTCCGCGATCAGTTCCAGGATCTCGATTTCTCTTGGGGTCAGGGCGAAGATCGAGAAGCTCTCGCGCACTCGCCGTTCGCGCGCCAGATCGGCCAGGCGCCTGAGCAGCGGCCCAGTCAATTCGGGCGAATAGACGACTTCTCCGCCGGTGACTCGATCGATAGCTGTTTGCAAATCTGCGAGTGAAGAATCCTTCACCAGATAACCTGTGACACCAGCTTCGATACACAGCAAGATTTCATCCTCGACATCGGGTAAGCCGAGGATCATCACTTTGGTATTCGAATATAGCTGGGTGATCTCGTGGATCCGTTGCAAGCTTTCAGCTTCGGTCTGCTCCAGCTCGACGAGCAAGAGATCGGTCGGGTTCTCTGGGAGCAGTGACCTGGCTTCGCCTAGATCATCAACCTGAGCAATGACCTTGACGCTCTCGATCTCGTCGAGAATCGAAGCGAGGCATTCGCGAAAGAGGCGTTGATCCCAAACGATCGTTACCGTCACTTGTTCGCTCATGGCAGCTCCTTGATCTAGATCAACGATCTAATAGCAGTTCCGTGGTCCTTCGCAGCAGGACCCATACGGATCGTTGGATTCCCTGTCATTTGTAGACTTGCATAGTCTCATCCAAGACAGCGTCTCATCCAAGACAGCGGATCTGGTGTGAGAATGAAGGCGGTATTGGCAAGGTTATCTAACCAGATAGATGTCTTGCAACTCGCGGGGAGCCATTTGGCTGCCCGGAGTCAGCCGCGATGACACAGACGGATGGTGTATCTTCCGGTTTGCCCGGAATTGCTCGGTATGCCAAGAAACATCTAGCTAGAAACTTCTCACAGAGAGAAGTCGCGCGGAAAGCGGAAGAAGACAAGGACGACCTCCGAGCACGAAACGGTGTCTCGGGATGGGATCTAGTGTCCCGTTTGACTATTCCCTTCAGCTATCTCCGGTCCTTCTCGCGCCTGACGGCGTTACGCCTCCTCAAAAGAACTCTGCTACTCCTGCGTCGGCAAGCCTTGTCAGACACGAGAAATCCTCGGAGATATCCTGAAGGTTCTAATCAAACGGGCCACTAGCTAGCCGTCGGCCAGTGGCGATTCGGCAGGCTCAGCGGCTGAGCGGCTTCGGAAGGTCGTAGTACACCGACTCCACTGGGCAGCCGAAGCTGGCAGTCTCCTGGCGCTCGATCGGCTCGCCGGCAGCGAAAGCGGCAAGGGCCGGCTCGAGGTAGGGGACGTAGTCTGGGTCTTGCGGGTACTTGAAGTTGTCGATCGCACCGCGATAACGCAGGCGACGCTGCGCATCCAGCAGAAAGGTCCGCGGGGTCTGGCGAACGAGCCAGGCGCGGGCGGCCTGGCGCTCAGGGTCGTAGAGGATGGGGAAGCTAAGGGCGCGATCTGTGGCGGTCTGCCGCAAGTCGGCGAGGGTCTCGTCCTGGCGGCAGGCGACGACGAGGAGGGCGAGATCAGGGTGGCGGTCGGCGAAGGCGCCTAAGTAGTCGTCATAACGTCGGCAATGGGAGCAGATTCCCGACCAGAAGACGACGACGGCACCTCGCTTACCAGCGAGGACTGCGTCGAGGTCGATCTCGCCACCTCCGAGATCGGGTAGGCGGAGCGCAGGCAGAGGATCGCCGAGGGATTGTTCGGCCACGGGCTCGGCTCCGGATCGTGCGGGTGGGAAGAGCGACTAGGCGCTGGCGGTGGCGACCCAGGCGTCGAAGCCTTCTTTCGCTGCCATGCGTTCGGCATGGGCCGAGTGGTTGGCCTCGCGCAGGGCGAGATCCTGGTTGACCAAGCTCAGAAAGTCGAGGAGCACCTCTTTTCGGTCGCCGATGCGCTTCGGCTGAAAGTCGTAGAGTGAGCCAGTATAGGCCTCGAGGGAGGCCAGCTGTGCCTCGCAACAGTCACGCTGCCGATTGAGCTCCTCGATGTCGGCCGCGGCCGCGATGTGCTGGCGGATCTTGTCGTCCCGCGCTTCGCTGCCAGCGTTCAGGATCTCGGCGTCGAGGGAGACATCGTTTTCGAGGCGCTCTCGGGCGGCAGCGCCATACAGTCGCTCGGCCCGTGCCAGGGCCTTGCGTCGGCCTAGGACTTCACTCGAATAGGTGAAGGCGGCGTCTTGAGCGGCGTGGACGGTGGGCTCGAAGAATGTGCCTTGCGGTGCCTTACCGACGTAGGCTTCGAGCTGCGCGGCACTCCACGGTCGCGATTTGTCGCTGTCGTCGGCCTGGACGTAGCCTTCGATCTCGTTGACATCGACCATCCCGGCGGTCAGAAAGAGGCTGGTGTTGGTGCCCATCAGAGTCAGCACCAAGGGGTACTCGGTGGCGAAGATACGCAGGTTGTCGGCGTCGTTCAAGACGGCGGATAGCACCTGGCCAGGGCTCGGGCCGGCGCCGTCGTCGTCACGTTCCAAAGCGGCCAAGAACTGGCTCGGCGCGTGGTCGACGACCCGGCGGGCTCGGGCGCGAAGGGTGACGGAGATCGGGACCGCAGGTAGAAGCTCGCCGAGCTCACCGTGGGCGGCTAGGAGGCGCATTTGGTCGATCGCTTCCTCCACCGCCTGGTGCAGCTTGCGGGTGTCGCCGAAAGCCAGGCGCGCGGCGGCTTCGGCCAGGGCGACGATGCCGCGTACCGCCGAGTCGCTGGAGCTGGCGGTCACTGCCATCAAGGATTCCCGCAGCTCACTGGTGTCGAGCTGTGTCGAGCTCGCTCCCGGGGTCATCTCGAGCATCACGCCGACGCTCTTGAGCGAGGTGTCGATCAGCATGCGGCCGCCGCGGCTGCCGGCCATCTGGGCAAGTGAATCGATACCGAGAGTGAGGGGCATGGTCGCCAGGCGGCCGAAGGTGCCGATGGCAGTGTCGGCGGCGAGATCGCTCCAGCCGTAACCTCGGGGCGCTCCCTTGCTGAGCCACGTTTCCTTGGTCAGCGGACTGCGCGGTAGATCACCACTGGCGAGCTCGACGGCGTGGGCGGCGAGCTGCGAGGCCTCTTCGCCGGCCGCTGCCGCTTCTTCGTCGACCCGCTCGGCCATCGAGCGGGCGAGGCCTGCGCCGGGCACGAAGCCCTCCAGGGCGCCAGCCGTCGCTTTGGCCGTCTTGGCGCCGACCTGGATGCCGGCATGTACCGTCCGCGCTGCGAGGTTAGAGCCCACGGCCACCGAGCTCGCGACCGAGCGACCGGAGAGCTTGAACTGCGACAGGCCTTCGGAGAACAGCCCCTGGCCGAGGACGAGGTCGTCCAGCGAGAGAAAGCTCTGCACCAGTTTTCCGCCGACATCTTGAATCAGACCCATGATCGATCTCCCGTTGTCGAGCGGCCGCTACTCTCCGGATTCGAGAGGAATGGTCGACTCGATGTCCTTGGGCTTGGTGTTGACGTTCGAAGTGGTTCCGCCGTCGACCTGAATGCCGACGTAGGGCTCGTGCTCGGCGGTCGAGATGTGGACCGAGACCTGATGTAGATCGGAATCTTTGCTCCAGCTGCCGAAGCCGCCAAAGGTGATGGTATCCGCTGCACCGTCCTCGGCCGTCGAATTGCGCGAGTTGGACGCGTGCACGAAGGACAAGCGGGTGAGCTTGAAGGTGCCGTCATCGTCGTGGTTGGTGTACTCGAAGAAGGCATCGTCAGCTGCCGCGGGATCACAGGGGATCTTGTAGGCGTAGGAGAACTTCTGGCGGATCGACGATTCGCCCTCGAGGATGGCGTTCTTGGCCCCGCTGGTGAGTACGTTGGTCGATGGCGTCCCGCCATGCATGGCCTGGAGCCGCAGGAAGGGGTCGAGGCGCGACTCCCGCACCACCAAGAAGGCCGGCCTGCCGTCCGGCGACGGGCAAGGGAAGCGGAAGCCCTTGGGATAAGGAATGAAAACCTCGCCGTTGGAGCTGAACACCAACTCGCCGTTCGGCCCGATCTCGAAGCGCGCCGGCCCCTGGTAGTTGAACGAGTCGCCGGGAGTGCAGGGCTCCACCGAGGTGAGGTTGACGAACAGCTTCTGGACGACGAAGGAGCGGTTGAGGAACTCGCCGCGCACCCGGCCGGTCTTGAGATCGACCGCGCCCAGGGGCAGGTTGTTGGGGTCCATCGACGATGACAGCAGCGTCTGGTGGTAAGTCACCCCGGAGGGGAAGACGAGCTCTTCGTTGAAGCCGATCATGCCGCGTGAGGTCCCGGGGGGCAGGTAGGGCAGCGGCACCGGGTCGGGGCTCATCAGGCCGCCGGGGGGCAGGAAGCTGACCTGGAACGGCACCGAGTCACCGAAGCGTGGGCCGAACTGGAAGCGCAGGCGGCCCATGAGGTGGGAGCGGCCGGTGCCTTCACCCTCGAGCTCGTCGATGTTGAGCCCGAAGACGTCGCCGAAGTTGTTGTTGTGGACGAAGGTGGCGAATTCCTTGACCGTGTTGACCGGGATCTCCGGCGCTTCGTCACCAAGATCGCGCCCCGGCGTCTCCTTGGTGGTGAGATGGATGTGCGGATGCAACGTCGTACCGCGGGCGACGATCGAGGCGCATTCCAGGTTGGGGTTGCCGAAGGGCAGCGGGAAGCGGATCGGCGCGCCGTCGGCGGTCTCTTTGCCCAGCGGTAGCCACAGGTTGGCCGCCAGGGTGATGTCGAGCTGGCCGTCATCGCGCTGGTCGAAGCGGGCCCACGTGGAGCCGCTGTTGGGCGGCCCGGGGAAGATCTGCGGCAACGGACCCGGCGGCAGGCCCGGGTTGACGTTGAACAGGGTGTAGATCTGGGTGTTGATGAAGATGACGTTGTAGCGGAAGTTGGTCACGTAGCCGGTGTTCAGATCGAGATCGCCGGAGGAGATCAATCCCGGCACGTCGACCACCAGGTTGTTCTGCGCCGGTAGCTTGAAGAACTTCGGCGCCGCCAGAACGCCGTCATCGCCGACCAGCCCGTCCGGATGGGTGATCTCGAAATGGGTGATGCCGTTCTCGTCCGGCTCGGTGAAGCGGATCTTGATCTTGCCCGCGACGTGGCTGTCGGTCATCGCCAGGCCGCCGAACAGGGTGTTGCCGCTGCCACCAAAGGTCGGCAGGCCGTTGATGAAGGGCTTCTCGTCCGGCGCGTCGACGGCGCGCAGCGCGTCGCCGAAGTAGGAGCCTTCTTTGTTGAGCTCCAGGGTCTGCTCCAGACCTTCGGGTAGCACCAGGGGCTTGAGGATCTTGGGATCGGAGAAGCCGCCCGCCGGGATGCCGACCTTGGGCACGCATTTGTTGATCGCCTTGATTCCGCCGAAGTCGAACGGCGAATCGGGGAAGGTCGTTTGGATCGGGAAGATGTTGAACTTGCTGGGATCGAACGGCGGGAAGAAGTTGAGCGCCGAGGGATCGCCCGGCGGCAGCGGTGGCATGTCTTCGGCTCGCCGCGGCTCGAGGTACTCGTCGGTGAAGGTGCCACCCTCGGCGACCTTGGACAAGGTGTTGCCGTCGTCCTGCAGGACGTGGGCGACGTCGACCTCGCCGATTCGGCGATCGAAGTGCTCGCTGAGCAGAGCGATGAGCTCGTTGGCGATCAGAGCATGACCGGTGCGGCCGGGGAAGACGCCGTTGAGCAGGTAGAAGCCCCCGAGGTAGTCGGCACTCAGATGACGGTCGCCGACCTTGACGCCGTCCTTGGCGACCTTCGCCAGGTAGCCGTGTAGGTCGAAGACCAGGGCGCCCTTCTTCTCTGCCATCGCGGCGATCTTGCCGTTGAGAGACGCCACCGCCGAGCTGATCTTGGCCGCTTCGGCGGCGGAGATCACCGAGCCCTCGGGCACCTGGCCGGAGACCTGTCGGGCGAGGAACTCGTAACCGATCTCGACCAGGGCTTCGAGATTGATCAGGTCGCCGGTCTCGAGGCCGTACTGTGCCTTGAGGAAGGGAACCTCGGTGCGCAGGATGTGGGCTGCGGTCTCGAGATCTGAGAAGTAGGCTGTATCGAGCGGGTTGGGCACCGTCGCGCAGACGACCGTCGTGTCGCCCTTGGCGAGCCCGTCGAGGATCTTCTTGTAATTTCTGTCGAAGTTGGCCAGGTCGGATCGCCGGCCGCCGTGGATGTGTCCGGGCACCAACGGCTCGAGCATCTCCTGGTAGCCCAGGGCGATCAGCGCCAGGGTCGGATTGCGGCTCTTGGCGTACTCGAGCTGGGTTGGCGGCTTGCCACCAGCACGGGTGAGGCTGGGCACGCCGAGGATCAAGTTGATCAGGGTCTGCTGCGGATCGTCGGTCCACACCATCGGCGCCGTGGGGCGCCGCTCGATGGCATCGGCGACACTGGCGCCGGGCACCGAGAGGTTGCCCAGATCGGCCTCGTCTCGGGGGAAGTCCTCGAGCACCGTGGTCTGCAGCAAGTTCGGCACGACGGCTGGCTGCTGCTGGAAGCCGACGTTGCCGAC
Organism: Acidobacteriota bacterium; assembly: GCA_039029035.1. GTDB lineage: Bacteria > Acidobacteriota > Thermoanaerobaculia > Multivoradales > J023 > JAAELT01. Next base: position 8,285 of record JBCCGX010000314.1, read on the forward strand.
GCCGGGCGCTTCCAGCACCGGCTGAGAGAATTTCGTACCGAGCTTCTCGGCCGCCAGAGCGGGGAAGCTCCACCGCTGCACGTCTTCCGTCAAGCTGAAATGACCGACGCCGGCGGCTAGCCCTTCGCCCAGAACAACGAAGGTCTTCGTATCGAGCACCCGTGTCATGACTCTCCTCCCGGACTTGCGAAGTTGTGAGACTGATCGTGACCGCGGTTCGCAATCGGGACCGCGGATTGCGCCAGTGTCTGATTGCGCTTGTGTCTTGAGCGTAGCTTTCTCTATTAGAAATTATCATAGCCAGGCATCGAACAACCACCGGATTGGTATGTCCCTGTCGTTGCCTGGCCGAGAGCTATTGAGCAAAAACCCAATATTGACAGGTAATTACGATATCGGGGTGTTTACAGGTTGGTCCTATTTAGGGTCTTGTGATGAATCCTTTGTAGATCTGCTGGCCAAGCGTCCGAAACCTTTATAGCTCTGCTAACCGCCGCCAGGCGAGATGGAGCTCGATCGCGACGGCCCTTCGATTCGAAGAGGAGCCGATGAGATCTTCTCCTCAGGGAGCCCTTCGCTTCCCCTCATCGCTTTCTGGCTGGAGGCCTCTTAGCCTGCGGGTTCGACTGCCGTCGAGGCGACATCGGCAACGAACACCAAAGGCAAGGAGCATCAAGAATGAGACAGTCGACCTTTCCTCTCGTGGCACTGGCGATCTGGGTTTCCAGCTCTGCTGTCCCTGTAGGAGCGCGTGAGCATCCCCATACCGAGAAGGGACTGGGAGCCGATACGGCCTACCATCAAGGACAGTTCGATACGGTCAACCTGTTCAACGGCAATCTCACTCTCGACCTGTCGCTCGGGCCGACCTATCCCATGCGGGACGGATTCAGCTATGGCTTTGGACTCAACTACAACTCCGTGGTCTGGAACTTCAGCGATTCCGAGTGCGATGGGATTGTCGGCCGCAAGGCGGTGTTCCCAGATGCCGGATACCAGGCGGGTTTAGGCTGGCGCTTGTCGTTCGGTGGGTCCGTGGTGCCGACCACCACGGGGACCTGGACCTACTTTGCTCCCGGCGGTGGGCAGCATGAGTTCTTCCCGCG
>JBCCGX010000315.1:0-9385 GCA_039029035.1 Acidobacteriota bacterium
GGTTGGCGGAGCTCAGCGCCAGCCAGGTGGGGGCGTCCGAGGCCTCCGGCGCGACCTCGAACCGTGCCCGTAGGTAAGCGATCGTCTTCTCACCCGAATACTGGGTGGTGAGGCCGGTGATCATCGCGCCACGAGGGTCCGCCTCGATAGTGCGCCAACCCTCGTCCAACAGCTCTGGCGCATCCAGGGACGCCCCGTCGTCCAGCGCTGCCGGCCCCTGGATCTCCCACTGCAACCCGCTCTTCGGCGCTGACCGAACGGTCCGTGCCTTCGCCGTCGATGGCGGCAGCCGAGTGACGCGCACATCATCGACCCACACCGGCTCGCCGAAACCGGGTCGCGCTTCGAGTCCCAACGCGCCGCGGTCGCCCGGAAAGAGATCGAAGCCGACCACCGGCGAAGTCATGTCGCCCACGTAGAGCTCAGCCAACCGCCCACGGACGTCGAGGCGGAATCGGTGCCAGGTCCCGACGCGGATGCGGCGCTCACCCTCGAGATCGAAGCGAAAGTCCTCGTACAGCCGCCAGGAGGGGTTGCCGTCGTGGTGCGGGCTGACCCGCACGTAGCTGCCGTTCGACTTGACATAGATACAGCCGAAGTCGGTCCGCTCCGGCTTCTCGCGGTAGTTATAAATGAAACCCAGGTAGCCATGCCCTTCGGTGGGAAACAAGAACCGACCCTCGAAGCGCACGTTGCGCCAATCTCGGGAAGCATCCACGATGGCGTGGGAGCGACCGCCTTCCTTCGGCGCGAGTCGAAGCACCCGGTTCGCGGCCCGGGGCTCAGGCGTTATCTCGATCTGCTCCGCCGATTCGAAGGCCCAACGACTCAGATCGCCTTCGAAATCTTCGTTGAAGAGCAGCTCGTTGGCCGAGACACGAACCGACGAGATCAAGAGAACGATCAAGACGATCGACTCGGCCCGGCAAGAGGGCCGTCGACGAGTTCCACGATGGCTGCTTCCGTAAAGGCGGGCCACATTCTCCTCCAGTCCGTTATCGGAGCGATTTAATCCCGGGCCATCGCTTGCAGCCGGTCGATCTGCTGCTCGGCGTTCTCATTCTGCGGATTGAGCTCGAGCGAGCGCCGGTAGCTCGAGAGTGCCAGCTCCTTGTGTCCTGCGTTCATGTAGGCCTCGCCCAAGCTGTCGTGGGTGTTGAACGACTCCGGATAGCTCTCGACGTTGAGCTGCAGGACGGCGATGGCTTCGTCGTAGGACTTCTGCGCCAAGTAGTGGTAACCGAGCTCGTTCAAACGGCGCTCTGAGAAGTCGTAACCCTCAGGATCGGAGCGCTGCAAGCGGCGATACTCCGAGACCGCATGGTCGAGACCGCGCTGGTCAATGAGGGCCCGCAGGAGTTGGTCGATCGGCTCACGATGGAAAAGATGTTGCAGCCCCTCGGCCATGCCTTCGCTCAGGGCGAATACATCGTGCTCGCGACCGGCGAGCCAGCTCGTCTGCAGCTCGAAGTCCGTGTAACCGCGCCGCTCTAGCGCCTCGATGAGCTCCGGCACCTGTACATAGCGCTCGTCTTCGGTGCCGATGGCGAAGTAGAGTCGCGCCGGGAGATCATTCCGTTTGGTCCCGTACTGGCGCTCGAGCTGGATCCCAGACCAGTTCGGGTAATTCAATCGTGGGCTGAGCACCAGGTAGCTGTCGAACAACTCCGGCTGACGGAACATGGCATACAGAGTGAACATCGCACCACGCGACCAGCCGACGAGGGTTCGGCGCTCAGGATCGAACCGAAACTCCGATTCGAGCTTGGGAATCAGCTCCTCGGCCAGAAAGGCATGGTAGGCCGTTGCACCACTGCGCCCCTGATCGACGGGCTCGCCACTATAGTCTCGCCTGCGCTTGGCGTCGTTGAGCTGGCGTGACCCGTAGCCGACCCCGACGAGCACGGCGTCGATGCCCTCCCGGTGGAGGAGCAGGGAGACCAGGTCTGACGCGAGGCCAAAGTAACGATCGCCGTCCGTCAGGTAGATCACCGGGAAGGTCTTCTGCGCCAGAGTGGAGTAACTTTCGGGGAAGATGATCCTCACCAGAAACTCGTCGCCGATGTGCTTCGACTCGACTCGAAGCTGGCGGCTGCGCTCAAAGATGGCAGGCGAGGTCGCGCTGCTCTCAACAGGCTTTGCAACGGCCGTGGGAGCCAGCAAACACAGGCTCACGAAGCCCATCATCCTGATCGTCGTTCGATGGCTCGACGCCATGGTGTTCCTCCTGCTGCTTGCACCGGCCTGCCGTCGCCAAGCGATCTAGGTGTCCAGCTCGGCTGACCGCGACGTTGGATAGATCGTTCTCCAACGAAGGACTACGGCGGTGGTGCCGGGTTGTTTCCCGCGACCGGCCGCGCGGCAATCATCCGGCACACGGCGGTCACGACAACTGGACGGATTGCGGCGTCGGAGGGGGCCGCGCCGAAAGGAGCCGTCTCGGCTAGTGGCCCGGAATCAAAGCGTCACCGGCAGCAACAGCCGCTCGACCGACGTCGCCCGGCCAGTCTCGGCGTCGACCTCGACGATCGCCGCGGCCAGGCGAACATCGCGCTTGGCGACTTCGATCGGGATGCTCCGTTGGAGCTCGAAGCGCTGCAGCGACTTGGTTGCCTTGAAGCCGATGATGCCCTCATAGGCCCCGGTCATACCGACATCAGTGATGAAGGCAGTCCCTTCCGGCAGGATACGCTCGTCGGCGGTCGGCACGTGGGTGTGGGTGCCGAAGACAGCGCTGGCGCGACCGTCGAGATGGAAGCCCATGGCCTGCTTTTCGCTGGTCGCTTCGGCGTGAAAGTCGACCAGGATCACCTTGACCTCTGACGGCAATTCCGCGAGCAGACGATCGGCGATCTTGAACGGCGAATCGAGATTCTTCATGAAGACCTGGCCTTCGAGATTCACCGTCGCCACCGGGATCCCTGCCGCGGTTCGACCGACATAGACACCGTGTCCGGGATTGCCCTGCGGATAGTTCGCCGGGCGCAGCAGACGGGGCTCGCGGTCGAGCAGCGGCAGCCCCTCCTTCTTGTCCCAGATGTGATTGCCGCTGGTGTAGCAGTCGATCTCGTAGGCGTCGAGCTCGCGCAGGATGTCCGGCGTCACGCCGAATCCTCCGGCCGCGTTCTCGACGTTGACGATCACGTAGTCGAGCTGTCGCTCGTCGCGCAGGCCCGCCAGCAGCCGGCCCAGGACCCGACGTCCGGGCTTACCGATGACGTCACCGACAAAGAGCAACCGCACCGAGCCTGAGGTTTCCGATCCTTGGGCACCGTCAGTCATCGCGCGTACTCGATAGAGCGCGTCTCTCGGATCACGGTGACCTTGATCTCGCCAGGGTAGGTCAGCTCGCTCTCGACCTTCTTGGCGATGTTCTTCGACAGCCAGATGGCGTCTTCGTCGGCGATCTTGTTGGAGTCGACGATCACGCGCACCTCACGGCCGGCCTGGATAGCGAAGCTCTTCTGTACACCCTTGAAACCGTTGGCCATCTCCTCGAGCTTCTCGAGCCGCTTGATGTAGCTCTCGAGAATCTCTCGGCGGGCGCCGGGTCGAGCGGCCGACAGCGCGTCGGACGCGGTCACCAGCACCGCCTCGACCGTCTCGGGATCGTAATCGCCGTGATGGCAGGCCATGGCGTGGACGACCTTCTCGTTCTCGCCATATTTGCGCAGCAGGTCGATGCCGAGCTCCAGGTGAGAGCCCTCCATCTCGCGGTCGACCGCCTTGCCGATGTCGTGCAGGAGCCCCGCCCGCTTGGCGACGTGCACATCCACCTTGAGCTCGGCCGCCATGGTGGCGGCGAGGTAGGCCACCTCCTTGGAGTGCTTGAGCACGTTCTGGCCGTAGGAGGTCCGGAACCTGAGCCGCCCGAGGAGTTTGACCAACTCGGGATGCAGGTCCGGGATGTTGAGCTCGAGCAGTGCCGACTCGCCCTCTTTCTTGACCCGATTCTCGAACTCCGCCTTGGTCTTCTCCACCACTTCTTCGATCCGTGCCGGGTGGATCCGGCCATCGGAGATCAGACGCTCGAGGGCCACCCGGGCGATCTCGCGCCGGAAAGGATCGAAGCCCGAGAGGATCACCGCCTCCGGCGTATCGTCGACGATCAGATCGATCCCGGTCGCCATCTCCAGGGCGCGGATATTGCGCCCCTCGCGGCCGATGATGCGCCCCTTCATCTCGTCGTTGGGCAAGAGCACCACCGAGACAGTGGTTTCGGCCACGAAGTCCGAGGCGTTGCGTTGGATTGCGTTGGCGATGATCCGCTGGGCGTGGCGTGTCGCCTGCTCGCGGGCCTCGTCTTCGATCCGTTTGACCAGATGGGCCGCATCGTTGCGCGCCTCGGTCTCCATGACACGGATCAGCTCGTCCTTGGCCTGCTGCCCAGTGAGCCCGGCGATCTGCTCGAGCTTGTGGCGCTCTTCGTGCAGCAGGCGCTCGACCTCTTCTTCGCGCCCGACGAGCTCTTTCTCTTTCGCCGTGGCCTGGCGCTCGAGCTCGCGACTTTCCTGCTCACGCCGGGTCTGCTCTTCGAGCCGCTTGTCGAGGTTGTCTTCTTTCTGCGCCAACCGCCGCTCGAACGCTTCGAGCTCGTCACGCCGCTTGCGCGACACTTTTTCGAACTCGTTCCGGGCTTGCAGCAGCTTTTCTTTTGCCTGCAGCTCGGCCTCGCGCAGACGGTCGTCGCGCTCGCGCCGGGCATCGTCGGCGATCCGATTGGCTCGCGCCTCGGCCTCGGCCACCTGCTCCCTGGCGTTGCGGCGCACCAGGAAGTAGTAAATCTGCAGCCCGATGACGACGACCAGAAGGCCCAACGCCATCAAGGAGTACGTTTCGCTCAATTCGTTCACCCCCAAAACGGTGATCGAAGGAAAGGGGGGTGAGGGAAAAAGCTCGCTGCCCGGGAGGTAAAAACTGCATCCCCCGCGTTGGCCGTGTGGACTCTAGTGTGGTTAGAACCGTGCTCCAACCAGGTGGGTGTCCGCGTCGCGAGCCCTCAGCGTCCTCGTTCAAGCGAGGCTGGCACAGGCACCGCGTCTCTGGACTCCCTAGACTAAAATGTTGGTTCTAGAAAACTGAGTAGTCCATCACCAACCACACAGGGGATGCAAAGGCTGTGCTGATTTATCTTTGAAAGCTTACTTTGGTGAAAGCTCTTCAAGGCTGCGAGTGAATCGTTGACCCGGCGCTTTTCAAGCGTCCAGTGCTTCGGAGAGCACGCCGGTCAACTCCTCCACTTTTTCCATCATTTGGACCCTTTCCCCTTCCTGCTGATGGTTGCATTGAAGCAGTTCGTCCGCCAGGTTCAGGGCCGCCAGGATGGCGATCTTCCCGCTGTCGACCACCGGTAGGTGGTGACTGATCTCGCGCATCTTGCCATCGACGACTTCGGCCAATTTCCGCAGGTAATCCGGATCCTGCTCCCCTCGCACATGATAGACGGCACCGAAAATCTCCACATCGATTGAAGTAGTTCCTTTGGCTGCCGTTCTCGAATCCTGCTGATTCCGGGGTCTACGGGCTTCGTCGCCGCCCGATCGGTGACCTTCCGGATCGAATTGCTCGCCCATGGCCCGCTGCGGCTCGTTGCGCGTCGCGGGCTCGATGTCGTCAACTTCGGAAGCGCCGGGCTCCGCCTCTTGGCGCCCAGCTGGCAAACTCTGCTCTGTCAGAGAGTTAGACACCCGGGCACTATACCACAGGTCGCACGGCCCGGGCAGACGATTCAGGCTTCGAGCAAGCTGCCGAGGTGATCCGCCAGTTTTTCGACCCGCTGGCGGATATCGTCTCGCTCTTCGGTCCAGGCAGCGACCTCTTCGGCCGGCGGGGCTGCTGCGAGGCGCGCCTCCAAGTCTTCGACCTGTTGCCGCAGCGTCTCGTTCTGCGTTTCGAGCTCGGCGTTGCGAGCCCTCGTTTCACTCAGCCGGGTCGACGCTTCCTGGACTTTTTCTTCGAGATCTCGTAGCCAAGCTGTCGTCATCACTCTCTCCCATCCGCCCACGATCCCGGCCACGGCCACGGCGTTGCGCCGGGCCATGGCCGCTCAAGAGCGGAGCCTCTAGGGTCAGGCTTCCAACGCTTCTTTGGCGGTCGTCGCGAGCTGGGCAAAGGCCTCCGGCTCGCGCACGGCGAGATCGGCCAGCATCTTGCGATCGAGCTCGCTGCCTGCCTTCTTCAACCCGTTGATGAAACGGCTGTAGGACAGACCGTGGAGCCGCGCCGCAGCATTGATGCGGGCAATCCACAGACGCCGGAACTGGCGCTTGCGCTGCCGGCGATCACGGTAGGAGTAAGCTAGGGCGCGGTCGACCGCCTGTTTGGCGATGCGGTAGGCCTTGGAGCGAGTTCCGTAGTAGCCCTTGGCTAACTTCAGGACCTTGCGACGCTTGTTGTGGCGTTTAGTGCCACGTTTGACTCTCGGCATGATGAACCTCGTTGTTCTGCTCCCGGCGGGGAGCTGTATGAGCTCCCTGAGGAGCTGTATGGACCGCGCCCCAATGGACAGGTTCCCCCATTGGCAGCGCCGGGCGGTCTACGCACCCGCAGACCGAGCTTCGTGACTAGTGCAGCAGCTTCTTGATCGTCTTCTCGAAGGCCGGCGAGACCTCGGTGCTCTTGCGCAGCTTGCGCTTACGCTTTTGCGACTTCTTGGTCAGGATGTGGCTGGTCTCCGAGTGGTGGCGCAAGACCTTGCCAGTGGCTGAGATCTTGAAACGCTTCGCCGCGCCGCGGTGAGTTTTCTGCTTGGGCAATGGACTGACTCCTTCTCTTTCGCTTCTTCTGGGCTAGGACCGGCTAAATCTTGGTGCTGCGCTGGGCGATCAGCTGCTCCGTTCGGGCGATGAACTCCTCCAACTCGAGCGAGCCGAGCTCTTCGCCCTGACGACGCCGCACGTTGACCGTGCCTGCTTCCTGCTCGCGGCCGCCGACGACCAGCATGTAGGGAATCTTTTGCAGCTGCGCTTCGCGGATTCTATAACCCAGCTTCTCGTTGCGGTCATCGAGCTCGGCGCGCAGGCCGGCCTCTTGCAATCGGGCCACGACCTCGGCACTGTAGTCGGAAAATTTCTCCGACACCGGTAGGATCTTCGCCTGGACCGGCGTCAGCCAGAGCGGGAAGGCCCCCGACGTGTGCTCGATCAGGATACCGATGAAACGCTCCAGGGAGCCGAGCATGGCGCGGTGCAACATCACCGGCCGGTGCTCGGCACCGTCGGCTCCGACGTACTTCAAGCCGAAACGCTCCGGCAGCTGATAGTCGAGCTGGACCGTGCCCAACTGCCATGACCGGCCAATCGCATCACGCACCTGGAAGTCGATCTTGGGGCCGTAGAAGGCGCCATCGCCCGGGTTGATCTCGTACTTCGCGCCGGTTTGTTGCAACGCCTTCTCGAGCGCCTGCTCGGCGTGATCCCAGACGTCGTCCGAGCCGAGACGCTTGTCGGGCCGGGTCGACAGCTCGATCAGCACATCCTCGAACTCGAAGGTGCGATAGATCTCGAGGATCATCGCTGTCGCCGCCAGAACTTCCTCCTCGATCTGCTCCTCGGTGCAGAAGATGTGGGCATCGTCTTGGCAGAAGGTGCGCACCCGGGTCAGGCCCGAGACCACACCGGAGCGCTCGTAGCGATGCAGCCGGCCGAAATCGGCATAGCGGATCGGCAGGTCGCGGTAGGAGCGCAGCTGGGTACCGAAGATCAGACAGTGGGTCGGGCAGTTCATCGGCTTGACCGCAAACTCCCGCTCGTCGATCTCGGTGAAATACATGTTGTCGCGATAGTTCTGGTAGTGCCCCGAGGTGTGCCACAGGTCGACGTCGAGGACTTGCGGCGTCACCACTTCGCCATAGCCGCGCTCGCCTTGGAGCTCGCGCACGAAGTCCACCAGCGCGTTGTAGACCGAGGCCCCTTTGGGATGGAAGAAGGGGCTCGCCGGCGCCTCCGGGTGGAAGCTGAACAGATCGAGCTCCGGTCCCAGGCGACGATGATCGCGCGCGTTGGCCTCGGCCCGCTGCTTCTCGTAGGCCGCCAGCTCCTTCTTCGAGCCGAACGCCGTGCCGTAAATGCGCTGCAAGCGCTCGTTCGACTCGTCGCCCTTGAAGTAGACCGACGAGGCCTCCAGCAGCTTGATAGCGCCGATCTGCTTGACATTCTGCACATGTGGCCCGCGGCACAGATCGGTGAAGCCGCCGTGGCGGTAAAGGGTGATGGTCTCGCCTTCGGGGATGTCGGCCAGACGCTCGACCTTGAGCGTCTCGCCCATCTGGCGAAAGATCTCCTCGGCTTCCTGGCGCGACACCTCGATGCGCTCGAAGGTCGCGTTCTCGGCCACGATCTCCTGCATCTTGGCTTCGATACGCTCGAGATCCTCCGGCGTGAAGGCGCGCGGAAAGCGAAAATCGTATTGAAACTTCTCCGAGTGATCCTGCCGGCCAGCGTCATATTCGGCCTCCGGCCACAGCCGCTTGACCGCATCGGCCATCACGTGCTCGGCCGAGTGGCGCACGAAGTCGCCAGATTCGGCATTGCGGTGGGTGAACAGGCGGAAAGCTCCGCTGTGCCCCAGCGGGAACCTGAGATCGACCGCCTGGCCGTCGAGCTCAGCGCCGATCGCGGCCTTGGCCAGCCCCGGGCCGATCGCCGCCGCCACATCGAGAGGCGTCGTCCCAACTGCCACTTCGCGGATCGATCCGTCGGGCAAAGTCAGCTCGATCGGCTCTTGCTGCGTCGGTGAGGGACTCATGGATCATTGCCTGGATTGGCTGGGTTGGGTCTGCGGGGAGATCGTTTCGGCCGGGGCGGCTGCCCTGGTAGGCGCTAGCGGACTTGAACCGCTGACCTCTACCGTGTGAAGGTAGCGCTCTAACCAGCTGAGCTAAGCGCCTGGGTTCGCCACCGGCGGGAGCCGGAAGCTCACGACATATCAAGGAAGCTTCGGGGAGTTTTGGTAGGCCCGAGCGGACTCGAACCGCTGACCTCTACGATGTCAACGTAGCGCTCTAACCAATCTGAGCTACGGGCCTGAAGCCTGTCGCGGCGACTCGGGTGACCCCGGTCGCCGCGGATCGGGGAGAGTAGCAGGCCGAGTCGCCGGTGTCAATGTCGGCCTCAATTCGGTCTCGACGAAGACAGAGCGGCGTCTTGTCCTCGGATGTCGATCTCGATCGAACTCGCGGCGCGGCGTGACGACCCGGGGTTGTCGACCGTGATCTCCAGCCGGTAGCTACCGAGGGCGAGATCGTGCGGGACGAAGCGAGCCAACAGGTCGACCCGGTCGCTGGTGTCGTCGGCGAAGCGCTCGATCAGTTCGAGGTGCTCTCCAGGGAGCGCCGTCCCGTCAGGCGTGTAGACCCGCCCTGCAACGTTCAAAGGGCCTTCACCGA
>JBCCGX010000316.1:0-9385 GCA_039029035.1 Acidobacteriota bacterium
GCTCGAGGTCCGGATTACCGAAGTCCTGATCCAGCAGTTGGGCCTCCGGGGCTTGGTGGTAGATGCCGGTGGCGAAGCGAAAGCGATGGCCGGGCCGCGGCGTCCAGGTGATGGCGAAGCGCGGGTCGAACCCGAAGCCCTGGCGGCTGACGTGGTCAGCCCGGAAACCGAGGTTGGTGGCGAAGCGGCCGAATTCGCGCTCGAGCTCGACGTAGGCGCCGGCGCGCTGGCGGGCGAAATCGAGCTGCCACAAGCGGACACCTTCGAGCCCCGCCAGGTCGCCGCCGCGCTCCGGCGCCTGACCAGCGAAGCGAAACCGAGTCTCTTCCCACTCGGCGCCGAGTCGCAGAGTCCACTCACCGGCGCGAGTGTCCAGGTCGAAACGCAGACGCGAGCCGCGCTCGCGCTCGGCGATGTCGAGGCGGCCCGCGGCGGAGGTTTGCCGGTAGTCGCTATGGGAAGCGGTCAATGTCGCCAGGCAGCAGCTCGCCAGGGTCCGCCGCCAGCGTAAGCTGACACCGTTGTTCTCGTCTTGCGATTCCAGCAGGCCCTGAAAGCTCTCGGTTTCGAGCCCCACGCCGACTTCGTTGCGCTGGCGGAAGGCGAAGGCGTCGAGCTGGCCCAGGCGGTCGCTCTCGTAGTAGGCGCCGAGGTTGAAGTCGGTCGCGGCGGGGTAAGTGGAGAACTCTTGCTCGACGTTGTTGAGCTCGAAGAGGGTGCGGGTCTGGCTGCGGTTGCCTGAGAAGCGCAGGCCGGCGGCGTCGCCCAGAGGGAGGGAGATGCGCCCCGAGACCGCGGCCAGGCCGGCGGTGAGCAAGATCTCGCGCTGCTCGGGACGCGGCAGGCTCTCGAGCTCGAGGACGCCGGAGAGGGCGTTGCCATAGCGCGCCGGAAAGCCGCCGGTCGACAGGCTCATACCCGAGATCAGCCAAGGGGGCACGGTGCCGAAGAAGCCGCCGGACGGTGTCTCCAGGCGATAGGGGTGACTGACCAGGGCGCGATCGAGATAAGTGGCCGTCTCGTTGACGTCGCCACCCCGCACGAAGAGGCCGGCGCCCTCGTCGACCTTGGAGACGCCAGGCATCATCTGGGCGCCGCGCAAGGCGTCGGCATAGGTACCTGCCGTACGCAAGATGTCGAGGCTGGTGGCGTGCAGGCTGCCGGCGACCGGTTGGCGCTCGGGGACCTGGGTCCGGGCTGTGACATCGACCATCTCGAAGTAGCCCGTCGGGTGCATGACGAGATTGATCGCCGAGCGGTCAGTCACCAGATCGACCTCGTGCTCCGCCGCCGAGTAGCCGCGTCGGGTCGCGACCAAGACGAGCGAGCGCCTGGCCTCCACGCAGAGCTCGAACTGTCCATCGGGCGCGCTCGTGGTCATCGTCGCGCTGCCGCGCAGCGCCACGATGGCGCCGGGCAGCCGTTCACCGGTGGCTGTCCGGACTCGCCCGTGGATTGCGATCTCGTCGCGGTCGCAGGTCGCCAGGAGGGGAGACGTTGAGAAGCCGAGAATCAGTAGGAGTAAGGAGAGTCGTCGCATGGTGGGCCGCCTTTCGTATGACTCACCGTACGCTGCGGACGGCGATTTGCCGCGGCGCAGTCGGTGAGTGGCACGAGCGGTCGGCCGGCGTCCTGTTGGTCCTGGGATTTCAACCCCAGGCTACGGCCGGCGTCCTGTTGGTCCTGGGATTGAAATCCCAGGCTACGGACTCGCGCCCCTACGGGGCGCCTGGTACGGGAAGAGCGGGACGCCCTAGGATTGAAATCCCAGGCTACGGACTCGCGCCCCTACGGGGCGCCTGGTACGGGAAGAGCGGGACGCCCTGGGATTGAAATCCCAGGCTACGGACTCGCGCCCCTACGGGGCGCCTGGTCCCGGAGGGACTGCAGAACGTAGCCTGGGTTTTGAACCCCAGGGAAGAGAAGCTTGCTAGCTCAGCTTGGCGACCAAAGTTTCGAAGGCATCGGGCTCTTCGATCTGGCGGCTCTGGGCATGGCGCTCGATCGCGGCGCGTAGCTCGGGCTCCCCGGCCAGGAGCTCCTGGAACTGGCGTCGACCGAGGCTCAGGAGCAGGGTTGGGGCAGTGGTCTGGATGGTGGTCCGGCGCGGGGTCGCGGCGAGGAGGGCCTGGGCGCCGAAGGAATCCCCGTCGAGCAGCTTGCGCACACCGCCGCCCCGGCTGCCATCGGGCGACAGGATCTCTTCGACTTCGCCGCGCACGACGAGATAGAAGCGGTCACCGGGCTCGCCTTTCATGTAGACGACTCGCCCTTTGGGATAGGACTCCGAGACCAGCAGGTCGGCGATGGTTTCCAGGCGCGCATTATCCAGGCCGGCGAGGAGTGGGATTGCCTGCAAGCGCTGCGGCGAGCATTGGGCCGAGTGGCCGTCCTCGCTGACGGTGAAGCCACTCTGCTTCTGCCACAAGCGGTAGTAGACGCCCTGTCGGCTGAGCAGCTCGTCGTGCCGGCCCTGTTCCACCAACCGGCCCTTATTGACCACCAGGATGCGATCCATATGGATCACCGAGCCCAGACGATGGGTGGTCGAAAACACCGTGCGCTCGCGTGACAGTTTTTGCAGGGTCCCGTTCACCGCTGCGGCGGTGGCCGGATCGAGAGCTGAGGTCGGCTCGTCGAGAATCAGCAGCGTCGGGCCGCGCAAGATGGCCCTGGCGATGGCGATGCGCTGCCTTTCGCCGCCGGAGAGGTGGCTGCCGCGCTCGCCGACCTGGGACATGTAGCGCTCGGGCAGGCTCATGATGAGGTCGTGGATCTCGGCTTTTCTCGCCGCCCGCCGGACTTCGGTTTCAGAAGCGGTGGGTTGGCCGATGCGGATGTTTTCGAGCAGGGTCGTGTTGAACAGGACGGACTCTTGCAGCACGACACCTGTTTGCTGGCGCAACGACCTCTCCGTGCAGTGGCGAATATCGACACCATCGAGGGTTACGCTGCCGGTATCCGGGTCGTAGAGCCGCAGGATGAGATTGAGGATGGTGCTCTTGCCGGAGCCGCTGGGGCCAACGACGGCCACGGACTCGCCGGCTGCCACCTTGAAGGTCACGTCGCTCAGCGCCGGAGCACTCTGGCGATAGGCAAACGAGACCTGGTCGAAGCAGATTTCGCTGGACAGGCGGGGCAATGGAGGTGAGTTCGGCGCTTCACGCAAGGGCGACTCCTCGGCCAAGAACTCGCGCACCCGTTGCATTCCACCGCTGGCTTGCAGCAGGGTGGGCATGGTGCTCGAGATGTGATTGGCGGCGTTGGCCACATTGAGCAATAGGGCCACGAAAGCCACCAGGGAGCCGACCGAGACGTAGCCTTGGAGTGCCAGGTAGGCGCCGAGCCCCATGATCAGCACCTGGATGAAGTAGACCGTCTGGCTCGCCGTCCGTCCTGCCAGGGAGCCGGCGAAGCGGGCCGCCGTCGCTTTCTGAGCCAGCTCGGCGAGCTGGCCTTGGAACTGCCGGTGTCGAGTCTCTTGCAGCCCGAAAGTGCGGATCACAGCGTGCGAGCTGATCGCTTCCTGGATCGACGCGGCGACCAAGGCCTCGTACCGCTTGCACTCGTAGCTCAGCCATTGGGCTCGCGAGCCGAGGGCCTTGGGGCCGAAGAGAGCGATCGGCAGAGCCGCGAAGCAGACCAGGGCCAGACGCCACTCCACCAAGAAGAGGAGGATCACACTGACCCCGAGGATCAGAGTGCTGAACAGAAAAGTGTGGATGGCGCGGACGAAGGCGTTCTCGATCACGCTCAGATCATTGGAGAAGCGCGACATCAGCTCGCCGGTGTCGACCCGCGAGTAGTAGCCGACCGGCAAACGGAGGAGGTGCGAGAACATGTCGAGGCGGATGTCGTTCATCGCCCGGTAGCCGGCCCGGGCCGAGAAGTAATCCTGGCCCAGGCTCGCCAAAGCCTGAATCGCCCAGCCGCCGAAGAGCAGCGCCAGGATCGTCTTCAGGATCTCCATGTCTCGCTCGACGATGGCGCGATCAAAGATCGCCTGGTAGCCTAGGGGCACCAAGACGCGAAACGCGGCTTGTAGCAGCAAAGCGAGAAGGACACCGAAGGCAAGCCCGGCATAGGGCTTGAAGTAGCTCCAGGCGTCAACGAGGAAGCCGGAAAGACTGAGGTTTCCGGAGCCGACTCCCCTCTCCTTCTGACCTTTGTCGTAGTCTCTCGTCTCGCCCAATTTGCCCGAAGCTCTCGTCGTAAAGGCCCTCTATTAAGAGGCTACGACGAATATCAAGTAAAAAGCAAGCATTGGCAAGACCAGAGAAAGCGCTTCGCGCGCGCAGTCGGCTGCTAACTCTATTGACGATCACCGGTTGGATGCCTGGCTGCTGAGTGCGGGCCGAGGCATAATCGTCGAACCGTGAGTCTCCTCGATCGCTTTTTTGGTCTACAGGCCGCCGGTACCACCGTGGCGACGGAGGTGCGGGCGGGTGTGGTGACATTTCTCACCATGGCCTACATCCTCTTCGTCAACCCGCAGATCCTTTCCGAGGCGGGACTACCCAAGAACGACGTCGCGGTGGCGACGGCCTTGGCGGCGGCCGTGGCGACGCTGGTGATGGGGCTAGTGGCACGGTACCCGATCGCCCTGGCGCCGGGGATGGGGCTCAATGCCTATTTCACCTACGGCGTGGTGGGCGCCATGGAGGTGAGCTGGCCGATGGCGCTAGCGGCGGTGTTCGTCGAAGGAGCACTGTTCCTGGTGCTGGCCCTGACCGGCGCCCGGGCGGCGTTGATGCGGGCGATTCCTCTCTCGATCAAGATTGCGACGATGAGCGGTATCGGCCTTTTTCTGGCGATCATCGGGCTCTCGGGTGCTGGGTTGGTGGTCGATCATCCGGCCACCTTGGTAACCCTCGGCGATGTCGGCAGCACCGCGACTCTCCTGTCGATCGGCGGCCTGGTGTTGATCGCCGTGCTGCTGGCGATGGAATTGCGGGGGGCGATCCTGGTCGGTATTCTCGGTGTGACCCTGGCGTGCTGGCTGACTCGGACAAGCCCGCTGCCCGAGGGAATCTTCGCCTGGCCGAGCTTGCCCGAGGAGACGTTTCTGGCGCTCGATTTTTCGCAGCTGCTGAGCGGCAAGCTGCTCCTGGTCGTCGTGGCGTTTCTTTTCGTCGACATCTTCGATACTGCCGGCACCCTGATGGGGGTGGGTCGACTAGGGCGCTTCGTCGACGACGAGGGTGAGCTGCCCAGGGCCAACGCCGCCTTCGCGGCGGATGCTGTGGGCACGATGGTCGGGGCAGCGGTCGGTACCAGCACGGTAACGAGCTACGTCGAGTCGGCGACCGGAGTCGAGGAAGGGGGGCGGACCGGGCTCACCGCAGTGACGGTCTCGATGCTCTTCCTCCTCTCCCTCTTCTTGACACCGCTTCTGATCGCGGTGCCAGTCACCGCCACCGCACCAGCGCTGGTCGTCGTCGGCGCTTTGATGATGCGTGGCGCCAAAGAGCTCGATTGGACCAGGGCCGACGACGCGATTCCGGCCTTCCTCACCCTGGTCATGATGCCCTTTACCTATTCGATCGCCAACGGCATCAGTTTCGGCATCGTTTCCTACGTCGCGATCAAGATCCTGCGCGGACGCTGGAGGGAGATCCATCCTCTGCTCGCCCTCCTCGCCGCGGCGTTGATCGCCTTCTTTGCTTTCCGCACCGGCGGATAAGCCTCGCCAAAAAAGTTTGGCTAGGCCTGTTTGATCCGTTCCAGTTTCTCGCGTAAGCAGGCAGAACCCACAAAAAGCTGTCTGACGGTCGAGTAACGGTCCGCGAGTTGTCCGCTCGCGGCCAAGCTGGAAAGGAGAGTCGGTATGCGGAAGATGTGTTTCTTGTTGAGCTGCCTGCTGGTCGTCGCGAGTCCTGCCCTGGGTCAGTGCGGTCTGGACCATGACGTGACCGGGGACGGGATCTTCAACCAGGACGATCCCAAGTTCCTTCTGGTCTACCTCTTTGACAACGGTGCAGCGCCGGTCTGTCCGGGCGAGGCGGATGCCAACGGCGATGGCAAAGTGACCATTGCCGATCCGATCTTTATGCTCACGCTGCTCAACAATGCAGCGTGTTCGGCGGCACGTCTTGGCGATGTCGACGGCAACGGCATCATCACTCTGGTAGACGTTAACTATCTGCTGAACCATCTCTTTCTGAGTGGCCCTGCTCCGGTGCCTTGCGCCGATGTCGGGGACGCCAATCAGAACGGCAGTCTGAGCATCGCCGATGCGGTCACCATCAGCAACAACCTGGATTGTCCGGGTATCCCCGGCGATGTGAACAGCGACGAGCTGGTGAACGAAGAGGATGCGAAGCTCATTCTCGACTACCTCTTCCTCGGGGGTGCGGCGCCGTTTCCATGCAACGACGCGGCGGATTACAACCAGGACGGATCGGTCAACATCGCCGACCCCATCGGTATCTTGAGCGGTTCGAGCTCTTGCCCGTAACGTCGCTCTGTGAGAGCTCGCGCTGAGCGTCGAGCGAGGTCGGGGGCGTCTCTTCCAGAGGCGTCCCCATTTCGATGTCTAGGAGTAGCCGTCTAGCAGAGTCGAAGGCTTGACTTCGAGTCAAGGTTTCGGATCGGCTAGCCGCCGATGCGAGTTTCGCCGTCTGAGGCGAAGCCTCGCTAGACTGAAGAAAAGGAGAAGGTTCATGCGGAAGAGTCCCCTTTGGGTTGCTTTCGGCTGGCTCTGCCTGGGGTCGGCTAGCCAGGCCCACGAGCTCACGTTCTCTGGTAAGTTTTTCGCCCCGGCGGACGTGTCAGACGTCTGTATCGGCAACCTCAACGGTATCGATGACGATGACGTGCGGCGGGTCGACCTGAGAGACTTCGTCATCCTCAGCGAGTCATTCGGCGAACCGTGCCCGGAACCTTGGGAGACCGAGCATTGCCCGGAGGATCTGAATCACAACCACGAGATCGGGCCGGGTGACAGGGAGGTCCTGATGGCCAATTGGGGCCGGTGCCGTTATCGGGCCGACGTCGATGGCGATGGCGATGTCGATCCGGAGGATGCGCGCGTCGTGTTGACTGATCTAGGCCTCGATTGTCGCCCCGACCTGGACTGGAACGACCGGATAGAGGGCCGCGATCTACACCTGGCGCAGATCGCCTGGGAGCCGGGCGAGGACCTGCAGGGTGATGTGGACGGCGACGGTCTGTTGGAGATCGGCGAGGATCTCATGGCGGTGCTCGAGTCGCTGGACATCGGCTGCGAGGCCGACGTGGACTTGAACCGCGCGGTCGACTGCGCCGATCTCGACGAAATTTGCGGTCGCGAAACAGTCGATTGTTGCGAGCTCGATCTCACCGCCTGCCCTGAGGTCGAGGCGGAGGAGGCCTGTAGCGAACCGGAGACCTGATGCTGATCAAGGACGGCTAGTCCGCCTGGCGCCAGCGTGTGGCGTCTTCGGGACGCCCCCAGGCATCGTAGAGTTGGGCGAGGCGCTCGCGGGTCGAGGCCAGGGCCGGATGATTGGGACCCAGCGACTTGGAGTACATCTCGAGTGCTTGGGCGAGAAGGCTCTCCGCGGCTGCGAAGTCTCGTCGGTGGGTGAGGACCACGCCGAGGTTCCTCGAGCTTTGCGCGACCATGGGGTGCTCCGCGCCGAAGACTTGCCGCCGTAGTGCCAGGGCCTGGCGAACATAGTCTTCGGCCGCGTCGAGGTCGCCAAGACGGAATCGGCTCAGTCCGATGTTGTTGAGGCTCTCGGCGACATCCGGGTGGGTTTCGCCGAGCTGCGCGCGACGGATCTCCAAGGCTTGGCGAAAGAGCGCCTCGGCTGCTTCGTGCTCGCCGCGGTCGTTGAGCAGGCCGGCGAGGTTGTTGAGTCCGTTGGCGATCGCGGGATGGGCTTCGCCGAGGCGCTGACGCTTGATCGCCAAGGCCTCACGTAGGAGCGGCTCGGCGTCGTCGAGGTCGCCTTGGGCGCGCAGGGCGTGGGCCAGGTTGTTGAGGCTCTCGGCCACTTCTTCGTGCTGCGGTCCGAGACGCTCGCGCCGCAGAGCCAGAGCCTGGCGGAAGTAATTTGCAGCGAGGGCGTAGTCGCCGCGGGCTTCGAAGATCAGGCCGGCCAGGTTGTCGAGCGTCTCGGCCGACTCCAGGTGATCATCACCCAGCACCTCGCGGCGCGTCGCCAGGGCCTGCTCCAGGTGACGAGACGCCTCCTCGTAAAGGCCGAGGCCTTGGTAGGAGCGGCCGATCGTGTCCAACAGCCGGGCCTGGATCTCGGGTCGCTGGTTGAAGGACGCGATGCGCTCCGTACCGCGCTCCAGGACCTCCCTTGCGGTGACCTCCTCGCCCCGGGCCTGCGACGGGTCAGCGATCTGGAAGAGGGTCTCCATGACCGAGACCACTTCTTCGGCCACCGTGCGCTCCTCCTGGGCGCGAGCTCGCTCGAGGTTGGCACGGTGGGCCTGCCATGAGGTGGCAACGATGCCGCTCACCAGCAAGACGGCTGAAAGGATCGCCATCATCACACCGGTGCGGTGCCGGCGGAGGAACTTACCGGCCCGGTATCGGAAGGTCGGTCGTCGGGCGAGGATCGGTAGCCCTTGCAGATGCCGGCGGAGATCTTCCGAAAGTTGGTCGGCCGAGCCGTAGCGCTGCCGCGGTTCTTTGGCCAGGGCCTTGAGCAGAATGGTGTCCAGGTCGCCGGCGAGACGGCGCCTCTGGCGGCTGGCCGAGACCTCGGGCAGCCAGTGGGCCCCCTCGTTGGCCTGCCCTTCACCGAGGCGGCTGGCAGCGAGGCTCGGCCTCTCGGGTTCGGTCTCGCAGATGACGCGCTCCATCTCGCTCGGTCGTTCGAGATCGACCCGATAAGGCGGTCGGCCGGTCAGCAGTCGGTAGAGCAGCACCCCTAGGGAGTAGACGTCACTGGCGGTGGTGATCGCCTCGCCGCGAACCTGCTCCGGGCTGGCGAAGTTGGGCGTCATCGGGTGGTAGGGCAACGCCGTCGGCACCACGGTCTGGGGGAATCTCTCTGGAGCGAGCAGTTTGGCGACACCGAAGTCCAATAGCTTGGGCACACCGTCCTGGGTGACCAGAATATTGCTCGGTTTCAGGTCGCGGTGGACGATCAGGTTCTGGTGCGCGGCTTGTACCGCCGAGCAGACGATGCGGAAGAGTTGCAAGCACTGGCTGGTCGACAAGCGCTGTGCGGCACAGTATTGGTCGATCGGGGTGCCTTCGACGTACTCCATGACGAAGCAGGGCAGGCCGTCTTCGGTGGTTGCGGCGTCCAGCAGGCTGGCGATGTTGGGGTGCTCCAGACTGGCGAGGATCTGGCGCTCCTGGTGGAAGCGCCGCTGGATCTCCTCGCTGTCCAGCCCCCGCTTGAGGATCTTGATCGCCACCTGCTTGCGGTAGCGCCGA
>JBCCGX010000317.1:0-9373 GCA_039029035.1 Acidobacteriota bacterium
CATGGCCACCGCAGCCAGGCCTGGCAACGGACGTTCGACCCCGTGGTCGTAGCTCGCCAGGTCACCGATGACGAAGACCTCGGGCCGACCCGCCAGGCTGCAGTCCGGCTCGACGACGACGCGGCCGAGTCGGTCGACTTCGGCGTCGCTGCCTTCGGCTAGGGCCTTACCCAGGGGCGAGGCTTCGACCCCCGCCGCCCACAGAACGTTCTCGCAGGGAATCGTCCGGCGATCGCCCTCACCGTCGCCTGGCTGCAGGCTACGGATCTCGATCTCGCCTGGGTCGATCCGCTCGACGATCCAACCGGTGCGCACGGTGACCCCGAGCTCTTCCAAGCTGCGGGCCGCGCGCCGCGACAGGCTGTCGGGGAACGGTGGCAGCACCCGATCGGCGCCTTCGATGAGCAGCACCTGGGCCAGTGCCGGATCGATATGACGGAACTCGCCCTGCAAGGTACGGCGCGAGATCTCCGCCAGGGCGCCCGCCAGCTCGACGCCAGTCGGCCCGGCGCCGACCACGGCGAAGGTCAGGAGAGCCTTACGCCTCTCTGACGACTCTTCGATCTCGGCCCGCTCGAAGGCCAGTAGCACCCGCCGCCGGATGCGGGTCGCGTCTTCGATCGTCTTGAGGCCGGGTGCCAGTGCCTCCCACTCGGGATGACCGAAGTAGCTCTGCCCCGCTCCGGCTGCCACGATCAACGAGTCGTAGGGGATCTCTTCATCCTCCAGGTGGACGCAGCGACGATCGAGATCGAACCCCGTCACCTCACCCAGACGAACGTGGGTCTTGGGGCTACGCTTGACCAGCGAGCGTAGGGGCGTCGCGATGTTGGCCGGCGACAGGCCACCGGTCGCGACCTGGTACAGCAGCGGCTGAAAGAGATGGTGGTTGCGGCGATCGATCAAGGTCACGTGGACGCCGGAGCGCTTGAACGCTCGGGCGGCACACAAGCCGCCGAAGCCCCCGCCGACGATGACAACTCGATGCTCGACAACACGGTGCTCACTCATCGCCCTCACCTTCGAGCTTGCTGAGAAAACGCGCCAGCGCGGCAACGAACGCATCCGGCTGATCGAGGAACGGCCAGTGGCCGGCGTCCCCGATCCGTACCGTCTCGACGCCGGCTTCGGCGAGCAGCTCCAGGGAGCGCTCGCCGGTCCCGCGCGGAGCGCCATAGAGGTGGACCGTGGGCGCCTGGACCGCCGCGGCCCGACCCGCCAGGCTTTCGGTGCGCGAGAGCTCGACCAGATCCTCGCTGTTGCGATGGTAAGCCCGCGGATCACACATCAGGATGCTGGCACCGTAGGCGCGCCGCACGTCGACACTCTCTCCTTCGTGCTGGTAGATCGCATCGAGCACCTGGTCGAAGCCATGATCGAGCCAGTCGTCCAGGGAGTACTGCACTGCCTGGCTGCTGTAGCCGCAGTCTGGCAAGGAGATATTGCCCTCGACGTTGACGAAACCGGCCGCCGCGTCACCGAGCTTTTCGCACAGCAGGGTACCGATCACCCCGCCCATCGAGTGACCGAGGACGACCACCGAATCCAGGCCGAGACGGTCGATCAGGTCAAGAAGCACTGCAGCGTGGTCGGCCACAGAGTAGGGTTTGGAGTTGGACCACAGGGACTTGCCGTAGCCCACCAGGTCCGGCGCCAGATGATTCCACTGGGCCAGCCGCTGATCGGCCATCAGGCGTTCGAAGCACAGCGCCGATTCACCGAGGCCATGGATGTAGAGGATCGTTCCGGCCGCCTCCGAAGCCTGTAGACGGCGTAGGTGCAGTCTGCTCTCGTTGCCCCGCACCATGCTCAGCTGGCGCTCGAGAAAGGGTGGCATGTGGATTTCTCCGTGATGCTCGAGGGTGAACGTTGCGTTCTGCTCAGGGCTCGATGTAGGCGTGTGGCCACGAGCGATCGAGTCGCAGGTAGCGATCTCGTAAGCGGGTCTGCCGGCTGACCATGGGTATCTCCTTGCCACGGATGAAGACGTGGTCGGCGAAGGTCGTGACCTCGAGCGGGTCACCATCCCAGATCACCACGTCGGCATCCTTGCCGGGCTCGAGAGTGCCGTAGGTCGACTGCAGACCCCAGATCTTCGCCGGACCGACCGTCATCGCCTTCAACCCTTCCTCCCAGGGCAGCCCGTAGGCCACGGCGTTGCCGGCGGCTTGCTTGAGGTTGCGGACGTTGTGCGAATCACCGCTGGTGAAGGCGATCTCGACGCCCGCAGCATGCAGGCGGGCAGCGTTTTCCAGCGTGGCGCCCAGGTACTCGAAGCTGGCGGGCAGGTTGTCGAGCGGGTTGAGGACCACCGGCACCCGGGCCTCTGCCAGGGTCGACGCAACGATCCAGGCTTCGGCGCCACCGACGATCACCAGTCGCAGACCGTGCCGCTGGCCGAGACGCAGCACCGCTTCGATATCGCTCGCCCGCTCGACCCGCGCGGCGACGGGGAGCTTGCCCTCGAGCACCGGGATCAGAGCCTCGAGGGCCGGATCGGGCTTCGTGTCCTCGTCGTCACCACGCTTTGCCTTCGATTGTCGATCGCGCTGGCGCCCCGCTTCGCTGAGCTGTCGGTCGAACTGCTGCAAGGTGGCGGCGCGCGAGCCCCCGGCACGAGCCGCGCCACCTTCGCCGAAGTCGACGAACAGGGCGGCGGGCGATTCGAGCAGGTAACCCGTGGTGCCGCCGAGATGGATCACGGCGCCCCGGCCGGCGACGGGCGAGGTGGAACCGCGCGGCGCCACCAGAACCCGGGTGAGCCCTTCGATACGGTTGATCGGGATCAGGGTGGTTCGCGGGTTGATCGCCTCGCTGATGTCGAAGGAGGCGGTCAGCTCCTTGTCTTCTGTCGAGTGATCGCGGGTGCTCGCTTCGGCGCCGATCTCGACCAGACCGATCTGACTGGCGGACTCGAACAGCCCCGGCGTGACGACTCGACCGGAAGCGTCGAGGGTACGGGCGCCCTCCGGCACTTCGACATCGACACCGACCGCCTGGATACGGCCCTCGTCGATCACCACCGTCGCGCCCTCGAGGGTGCCGGCCTCGCCGAGGGTGTGCACGGTACCGCCAACGATGGCGATCGGCTCTGCCACGGAGTCACTCGGCCAGCCGAGAGCACAGGTCCAGCCAAGCAAAGCAGCGAGCAGCATCGGGCGCATTGTTTGACCGCGCATTATTTGACCTCCTCGCCCAGGATGCCGATCTCGAAATCGCTCATCGGCTGGCGGGCGGGATCGGCGCGGTCGTAGACCATCGCGCCGTCGATGAAGACCTGGTCGGCCTTGCTGTAGACACTGAACGGATCACCACTCCAGATCACCACGTCGGCCATCTTGCCGACTTCCAGTGAGCCGGTGCGCTCGTGGATGCCGAGAGCCCGGGCAGCGTTGGAGGTGATCCAACGGATGGCCTGCTCGCGATCGACCTCGAGGCCGGAGCGGTTCGCCGCCGCCATGATCTTGGCTGCCTCCTGGTTGAGGCGCTGAATGCCCTGGGCCGAATCGGAGTGGACGATAGCGCACGCACCGGCCCGATCGACCAGGGCGACGTTCTCGCGCACCGCGTCGAAGGCTTCGAGCTTGAAGCCCCACCAATCGGCCCACATGGCCGAACAGATATCGTTCTCGGCCAAGAGATCGGCGATCTTGTAGGCCTCGACGGCATGGTGGAAAGCCGTGACCCGGTAGCCGAACTCGCGCGCGACGTCGATCATGACCGTCATCTCGTCGGCTCGATAGCAGTGGTTGTGCACCAGGATCTCGCCCGCCAGCACGCCGGCCAGGGTCTCGAGCTCGAGATCGCGCTCCGGCGCCTCGGCCGCTTCGCCGTCGGCGATCGCTTGCTCGTAGATCTCCCAATCCTCCTTATAACGCGCCGCTTTGATCCAGGCGGCGCGATAACCCGCGACATTGCCCATGCGGGTTGACGGGGCGAGATCCTGGCGGCCGTAGACTCGCTTCGGGTTCTCGCCGCAGGCCATCTTCAGCCCATGGGGCGCACCGGGAAACTTGAGCCCTTGGATGGTGCGCGACGGCACATTCTTGACCGTCACGCCGCGGCCGCCGATCAGATTGGCGGAGCCGGGCAAGATCATCATCGAGGTCACGCCGCCGGCGAGAGCGCGGGAGAATCCGGGATCCTGCGGCCAGATCGAGTGCTCGGCCCAGACGTCGGCGGTCACCGGCTCGGTCGCTTCGTTGCCGTCTTCGTGGGCGCCGAGGCCGGGCGACGGATAGACCCCGAGGTGGGAATGCACGTCGATGATCCCCGGCGTCACCCAGCGACCTGTCGCGTCGATCCGCACGGCCCCGTCGGGCGGCGGGACGTTGCGCCCGATCGCGGCGATCACGCCATCGCGCAAAAGGATCGCGCCGCCGGTGGGTTCACCGGTCCCGGTCAGGATTGTCGCGCCGTGGATCCAGGTCGTCTGGGCGGGTAACGGCTCGTAGGTGCTGGCGAAGGGTTCCTCCGCCGCGAGCGACGCCGGTCCGGTCGCGACCACGGCATAGGTCCAACAGACCCAACTCGCCAGCGCCAGCCGGTAACGCGACCGGGCAGCTGGGTGACTATTCCTCGGCATTGGGAGCTCCTTCGGGCTCATCCTCGTGGCGAATCAACGGATCGAGCATCGACCGCGTGCTGGCCAGGGTGAGCAGGGTGACCCGATCGAAGTGCTCGCCTTCGTCGGACCAGTGGAAATGGGGTTTGCCGTGCGACCAGGTGCAAAGCACCACCAGATCCTCGGCATGTTCTTCCAACAAGGAACGGAACGTGTTGCGATCGTCAGGGTCGTCACTCAGCTCGAGGGTCTCGATCGCCGCCATGCCGTCTTCGAGCCGTCGATTCCAACGCTGAATGTCGAGCTGACGGCGGCTCAGCAGGTCGACCCAGGCACGCCGCAGGGAGCCGAACTCACCCGACGGCCGCCCCAGCGCGACCACCGGATGCTCGACCCCGAACTCTTCGCGCACCAATTCGGCGACCAACAAGTTGAGCTCGTCGTTGGGGGTCACGGCCAGGACGTGCGAGTCGCGCTCGACCGCGGCCCGTTCGTAGGTCGCTGCTTCGCGGGCGTCGCCGGACACGGCGCTGATCTTGCGGTCGCGGAAGGTCTTCAGTTTCTGCGGCGCCGAGTCGACGACCACCGGGGTCCAGCTCTCGGCGCCGAACGCCCCCGCCAGGGCCTTGGTCATCGGGCTGGCGCCGACCAAGACGACCCGGCGACGCGAGGGATCACCGACATAGCCGAGCCAACGCGGCAACAGCTGCGCCATGATGGTCGCCCAGGTGCAGGTGACGACGATCACCAGGTACACCAAGCCTTCCAGAATCGCCGCCTCGTCGCCTTTGCTGGTCGACAGCTGAATAGCCGACAAGGACGCCACCGCCGCCGCCACGATGCCGCGCGGCGCGGTGAGTGCCAAAAGGAGCTTCTGCTTGACGTCGAGATGGCTCGTCGGGATCGAGCCGAAGACGGCCAGCGGACGGACCAGGAGGATCAAGCCGCCGACCACCGCCAGTCCTTCCCAGCCGAGGCGGTACACCGCACCGAGATCGAGCTGGCCCGAGAGCAGGATGAATAGAACTGAGATCACCAGGATCGTCAGCTGGCCCTTGAAGACCTTGAGCGGATTGAGGTCCGGAATATGCGCCGACGACACCGTCAGGCCCATCACCACCGAGGCGAGGATGCCCGACTGCGGGGTCTGATGCTCGGCGACGTAAAAGCACCCCATCAACAACGCCAGGATGACCAGGTTGCTCAGCTCGTCGTCCATATGCCGGTAGCGGATCACCAGCACGGCGATGGCGCCGGCGGCGAAGCCGAGCACCGCACCGGTGGCGGAGAGCTCCAGCAACTCGACGAGCAACGACCGCAGCCCTTGGCCGGAGCGGTCGATCCACAACAGCACCAGATAGGCCAACACGGCGCCGATCGGGTCGATCATCAAGCCTTCGGAGACCATGATCGTGCGCGCCTTGCGCGGCGCCACCATGTGGCGCAGGAGCGGCGCGATGACCGTCGGGCCAGTGACCGTGACGATCGCTCCGAAAAGCGCCGCAGTGCCCCAGGAGATGCCGGTCAAGAGCTGCGCCAAGTAGGCGGCGCCCACGGCGGTGATCAAGGTGCCCAGGGTCAGCAGATTGCGCAATGGCACACCCACCAGGCGCAACTGCTTGGGGTCGAGGGAAAGCCCGCCCTCGAAAAGGATCACCGCGACGCCGAGATGGATGATCACCTCGAGCCCATGGCCGAGGACGCCCGGGTCGAGGAGCTTCAGGCCAAAAGGACCCGCTGCCATACCGAACAACAGCAACGGCAAGATAGCTGGCAGCTTGTACCGCCCGGCCAGGACCTGGGCCAGGATGCCGAGGAAGATCGCCCCGACAATGGTCTTCATGATCAGCTCCATCTCGTGATGCATGACGCCTCCCTCAATCGGCTGCTTGGCGCAGCTCGTCGATCGACTTGGCGAGTGCTTCGTCGATCGCGTCTTGCCAGCGCTGCTTGTCGTCGGTATCGGACCCGGGCGGGAAAAGGATGCCGCGGGAAGAATTCACCAGTCCACCTTCGAGCCGGCCATCAGGGCCGCGGACGAAGCCGGAAAGCGCGGCCGCAGCACTCCCCCCTTGTGCGCCGTAGCCCGGTACGAGAAACAGCGAATGCGGCAGCCGCTCGCGGACCCGCTCGCTCTCCCCCGGGTAGGTCGCTCCGACCACCACCCCGAGAGACGACCAGCCAGTGTCTGGGCCGCGGAGCGCCTCCGCTTCGGCAGCGAGTGCTGCCGCTACCGTTTCGAACAAGGTCGAGCCGTCGTCGAGCTGCCGATCCTGCAAATCGCCGGAGCCGGGGTTCGAGGTCTTCACCAAGACGAACAAACCGCGACCGTTGGCTTTGGCTTGCTGCAGGAAGGGAGCCAAGGTGTCGCGCCCGAGGTAGGGATTGAGGGTCATGGCGTCGCACGGTATCGCGGCCTGTGGGCCGAGGTAGGCCTCGGCGTAGCCGGCGGCGGTCGAGCCGATGTCGCCGCGCTTGGCGTCCAGGAGAACCAGCAACCCTTGCTGTCTGGCCCGCTCGGTCAGGCGCCCCAGAGCTCGTAATCCGCGCCAACCGAGACGCTCGAAGAACGCGATCTGGGGTTTGAGGATGGCCGCTCGGCCGCCGACTCGCTCCAGGATCGCGGTGCAGAAGGACTCCACTGCGTCGGCGGTTCGCGAGTCGGTGGGATCCATCGATCCCTGCCGAAAGAGGGGCGGTATCCGGTCGAGGTGCGGGTCGAGACCGACACACAGGGGGTGACCCAGCTCTCGCTGACGTCGAATCCATTGATCGGCGAAGTGATGCGGCATCGGTAAGCTCTCTGGTGGGGGAGACGCTCCGTCTGGAGACGCTTCGGGGATCGCATGTCGGACCGGGTGTACCGATCCTGAAGAGACCATCGGTAGAAAAGAGTATACTTTCCTTACTACGATCAGGAACTGACTCGACCCTGCTCCCAGTGCTCATAGCCCCAGGTCGAGTCGAGGCTCCACCGCCGAGCTCGATCGCTGTACCGACCGATCCTGCCTTCGGTCGAAGTCGTAGCTGGCAAGAAGTGAACAGGCGATCGAGAGCTGAAATGCAACGCAGGCGACGAATCGATGCGGCTGGCGGAGTGGAGGCCGAGCGGCATGGATGAGCTCAAAGCCTACTATCGCGGCAGTCTGAAGAACCGGATCGAAACGCTCGAGACGGCCAGCCGCGCTCTGGCTGAGGGCGACGAAGAGGCTGCTGGCTCGATTCGCCGGATCGCGCGCTCCCTGCGCGGCGCTGGCTCGGCCTACGGTTTCCACGAGATCAGCCAAGCGGCGGACGACCTCCTCGAGGCGCCGCGTGAGACCCTGCTCGAAGCGCTCGAGGCTCTGATCGAAACGATGCGCCAGGTGGCGTTTTCGGCCACTGAAGAGGTGGCGACGATCCTCATCGTCGAAGATGACCCGATCATCCTCGACCTGCTGGAGAGCACGCTTTCCGGCCCCAATCGCAAGATCATCACGGCAGAATCGGCCAACGGAGCCGCCGCGGTCGTGGCCGCCAACGATATCGACCTGATCCTTCTCGACCTGGTGCTACCGGACGAAGACGGTCGCAACCTTCTCTCACGCTTGCGTGCCAACCCACGTTTTACCGCCACCCCGATCATCGTCGCCTCGGCGCGCCATGGCACGCAGATCAAGATGGAGTGCTACGCGCTGGGAGCGGACGAGTTCTTCGAGAAACCGGTCGATTTCGACATTCTGGCGGCGACCGTGGCGACCAAGCTCCTGCGGACCGGTGAGATTTCTCGCGAGGCACGCCACGATCCGTTGACCTGCCTGCTCAATCGAGCCGGCGTTGCGATTGCTTTCGAGCGCGCCCGGGCGCTGGCACAGCGGGCCAAGTATCCTCTGTCCCTCGCCTTGATCGACCTCGACGGGCTCAAACGAATCAACGACACCCACGGCCATGCCCTCGGCGACGAGGTCCTGCGCCGGGTGGCCATCGTCCTGACGGACCATCTCAGGCGCTCGGATCGGGTGGCCCGTTGGGGCGGTGACGAGTTCGTCATTCTCTTTCCGGACGGCAGCCCGGCAGGAGCGAGCAAGGCGCTCGAGAAGGTCCTCGGCGTGTTAGAGCAGGAACGGTTCGAAGACCTCGAACCAGCTCCGCGCATCAGTTTTTCCGCTGGCGTGGTCAATGTCGACCGCCGCTCGAGCCTCGACGAGATCGTGGCCAAGGCCGACCAGCTCCTCTATCAGGGCAAGGCGTCCGGCGGCCATCGCGTGCTGACCTCGAATCGGCGACCGCCGACCGCGAAGAAACGGATCCTGCTCGCCGGCGACGACAACGAAACCGCGGCTCGCATGGGCGCACGGCTGGCCGAAACCGATCTCGACCTGGTGCACTGCACCGACGGTCCGACCGCGCTGGCGACGGTGCTCGACACGGACATCGCTCTGGCCATTCTCGAAGTGGCAACGCCCGGCATGGGGGGCCTCGAGATCCTGCAGCGCCTGCGCAGCACCGCTGCCCACGCCGACACGCCGATCATCCTGCTCGACTCCGGGGACCGTGAAGAGGACGTCCTCGCGGCCTTCGATCTCGGCGCCGACGACTACGTCGTCAAGCCGTTCTCTTTGCCGGTGCTACTGGCCCGCGCCAATCGCTTGCTCAAATCACCGACGCGCCGCACCTAAGCCAGGGAGCCGCCTACTCCACCAGCTTGTTTTCCACCGCGTAGCGAACGATCTCGGCAGTGGATTGCATGGCCATCTTTTCCAGGATACGCCGGCGGTAGGTACTGACCGTCTTGACACTGATCGCCAGATGCTGCCCGATCTCGGTCAC
>JBCCGX010000318.1:0-9370 GCA_039029035.1 Acidobacteriota bacterium
CGCGCCCGCCCTCTGCTCGGCGTCCGCCCCGAGCGCGCCGTGGCGCTCGACGACACCTTCGGCCTCCATCCGAGCCTGGCTGCGCTGCGACCGCTCTATGACGCCGGCGAGTTGGCGGTAGTCCATGCCGCCGGCTCCGAGGACGACAGCCGCTCCCATTTCGAGGCCCAGGACCGGATGGAGCATGGTGGCCTCGCCGCCGGCGGTTGGCTGGGGCGCTTCCTGCGCTTCCGCCCCGAACCGGCGAGCGGCGCCTTATCCGCCATCGCCCTGGGCAAGACCCTACCCGAGTGCCTGCGCGGCGCCCCCGCGGCGACGGTGATGCGATCCCTCGACGACTTCTCCCTCGGCCCCGAGTCGGATCTGCTGCTGCCGCGTCTGGCCCGCGCCTACGCCGGTGAGACCGGTGAGCTGGGCCAAGCGGCCCGCGACACCCTGCGAGCTCTGCGACGGATCGAAGCCCTGCGCAGCGAGCCCTTCCAGCAGGCCGGCGGGGCCGAGTACCCCAAGGGCGACTTCGGCCACGCCCTGGCCCAACTGGCACGCCTGATCAAGGCCCGGGTCGGCCTGGAAGCCGCCGCGGTCGACCTCGGCGGCTGGGATTCCCACCTCGCTCAGGAGACCCTGCTCGAACCCCTGATGGATCAGCTCGCCCGCGGCCTCGCCGCCTTCCGCCGCGACCTTGGCGCCGACCTGGCCACCACCAGCGTGGTGGTCATGACCGAGTTCGGTCGCCGAGTGCGAGAGAACGCCTCCCTCGGCACCGACCACGGCCGCGGCAGCGTGATGTTCGTCGCCGGCGGCGGCGTCCCCGGCGGCCAGGTCGTGGGTGCTTGGCCCGGACTGGCCGATTCCGTCCTCGAAGGACCGGGGGACGTGCCGGTGGTCAACAACTATCGCAACGTCCTGGCGCCGGTGCTGCAGCGTCACGGTGCCGGGGAAGATCTGAGCCGCATCTTCCCCGACTTCGAGATCGAGCCGCTGGCCATCTGAGACCCGAGCTAGCGAGATTCTTCAACCGTCAGATCGAGCCAGGACTTGGCTCGCCGGATCCGAATCGTCGGCGGTGGCTGGGGCAACGGCTCGGCGTTGTCAGCAGCGGCGCCGGTGAGGGTCAGCCGCAAACGGTGGCCGGCGGCAAAACGCCGAGCGCTCGGCAGCAGGGGGATCGCCAGGAGGACGGGCTCGCCATCGAGCCGGTGGCCCGAGCTGGACGCGCGCAAGGCGCCCTCGGTGACGTAGTGCGAGCGCCCCGCCGCATCGACCTCTTCGAGGTAGACGAAGAGGTCGGCATCGGCCGCGCTGGCCGACACCGCCAGGTAAGCCGTCGGGCGTCCGGTGACCACCAGGTCCGCTGGCAACGGCTCGCTGGTGTAGGTCAGTCCCTTGGCGTCGTTGGCACTGAGGTCACCGTAATCGAATCGACCACCGGCGACCCGGTGCCAGCGCGAGCCTTTGCCCGAGGTGGCCGCCGGATCGAACCGCAAAGCGTCGTCACCTTCCCCGCCCCCGGGCGCGGGCTCCTGGGGTGCGACGAGGCGGCCATCGTTGGCCGAGTCCGCCGTGCCGCTGGCACCGGCGGCGAGCCGCCACGTCTGGTTCTCGAGACGGGCCGGGGGCCAACTTTCGACCGCCTTCCAGGCCACCGACCCCTCTTGGCTGCTGACGGCATAGTGGATCGGCGCCTCGCCGAGCACGCCGTTGTCGATCCCCTTGAGCCAGAAGTCGTACCAGCGCAGGTGCTCGGCTGCCAGGTCGAGATGGCCGCGGCCGTTGTGCTCCCACGGCCCGATGACCATCTTCTGCTGCTCCCCCATCAGGGCTGCCCACCAGGCAAGGGTGTCGGCCGGCCAACCGTCGAGCCAGCCGCCGAGGTGGTAGACGCCGATGCCCGAGCCGCGGAAGCGACCCACCGCCCGGGACGGGCTGACGTCGCGCCAGCCCAGCCCGGTCGCGGCATCGCGGCCGTCGCGGGCCGGCACGGCGCGGGCGAAGCGGCCGAGATGCAGGTTCTGCTGGCGCTTGGGCAACCAGGCGGCGAGCTTTTTGCCTGCCGGGTCTTCGTCGACCGGCAGACCGGCCACGGCATCGAGCTGGGCGACTCGATCGCCCCAGACCCGGGTCAATGGGCGCGGGATGCCGCCGAGGTAGGCCGTGTCGTAGACATCGAACATCGCCATCTCGGGGAAGATCGCGCGCAGACTGGGCGGTCGCTCCCCGGCGACGAGGTATTGGGTCATGCCGCGGAACGAGCGGCCGAACATGCCGACCGCAGCGCTGCTCCAGGGTCGGTCGGCGAGCCACTCGGTCACGTCGTAGCCGTCGCGGGCGTCGCCGGTGCCCATCTCGGCGCGACGGAGGCCCTGAGACGCTCCGGTGCCTCGCGCGTCGACGACCACTGCCACATAGCCATGGCGGATGACCTCCGCCAGCCACGGGTATCTTGTCTCGACCAGCGTCAGGACGCGGCCTTTTCGCAGCCTGGCACGATGGTAGCGCTGCAGGGTCCAGATCACCGGCAGGGGCTCCGTGACCGGTGCCCCGTCGGCCCCCATCGGTCGAAGGATGTCGGCCGCCAGCTCGATCCCGTCGCGTACCGGGATACAAACCGAAGACCGCGCGTAAGCCTCGTAGCGTGCCGCGGAATACCCGCGGTACTCGCCGAAGCGAGAGATCTTTGGGTCGGAGCCACCGGCCGTTTGGGCTCCAGAGGCGGCGCCAGCGCAGGTCAAGGCGAAGGCCACAGTGGCCACCACCACGGAGGGTAATTGGGGTCGCTGC
The DNA here is from genome assembly GCA_039029035.1 of Acidobacteriota bacterium. Lineage (GTDB taxonomy): Bacteria > Acidobacteriota > Thermoanaerobaculia > Multivoradales > J023 > JAAELT01. The sequence goes on from JBCCGX010000318.1 coordinate 2,782, forward strand.
ATAGGAATTCTCCTTTCGAAGCCACCCGCCGGCGGAACGCCGGCAGACGTGCAGCCACCCTAGGTCTTGCGCGCTCGTTCACTGGCCGGAATGAGGATTCCGGACATCCTCCCGACGATTCCGGACCTCGGTAACTCAGCGACCGCGGCGAGTCGAGGAAGGTGATTCGCCGACGTGGCGGCGATAGGCCTCGTAGAAGGCGGAGCGGGAGCGAAAGCCAGCGCGCCGGCCGATGGCCTCGATGGTCAGACGATCGTTGGCCGGATCGCGCAACAGGGCCGCCGCTTCGTCGACCCGATAGCGGTTGACGAAGTCGTTGAAGTTGGTGCCGAAGGACTGGTTGACGAGCTGCGACAGATGATGGCGCGATAGCCCCAAGGTCGCGGCCACCGAAGCCTGGTCGAGATCGACGTCGAGAAATCGTCGCTCCGTCGCCATGAGCTCCTTCAGACGGGTCTCGGCCACCGCGGCGCGCGCTGCAGCGAGTGTCGAGCGCTCGTACTTCGCCTGGCCTTGCTGGAGTGCCAGCAAGCGTGAGTCACGCAAGGCCAGGACCGAGACGACGTAGAGCAGCATCGTGAGGGTCAGGGGCACGACGTGATCGAGCGCCGCGACGTCACGGAAGACGAATCGGACCAGCTGTGCGACGTGGACAATGAGCAGGAAGCCGATCCAAAACCCGAGCAGCGAGCGCCGGCGTGGATCCAGCCGACGACGATCGGCACGGCGCCTGGCGACGATCATCAGCCCGGTGTAGGTCGCCTGGTAGGCGACGAGGCCCATGATGGGTGGAAACCAGAGCGGCAAGACGCCGGTGTTCCCCGCTTGGCGCTCGAGCCACGCCGCTCCGGTCAGACCGATCCAGGCCGCCGTGGGCAAGAAGTGGAGGGCGAAGCGCCGCGACGGCCAAGCGTCGTCGATCACCACCCGCGCAAAGAGCAGAAACAGCGGACCGGAAAGGAGCGACAGGGAGTACTCGAGAAACGACAGGGCGAAACGGTCGACCGTGACGGCAGCGTGGTCGACCGCAATGACCGCGACCGCCGCGGACAAGCAGATCAACAGGCCGGCGAGAACCCGCGTGACCCGACGGCTGCCGGCCTCGTCCTGGCGCAGAGCAAAGAGACCGGCCGCCAGGCAAAAGCCTTGGGTGGCACCAAACAGGCTGACGATGGTGAGCGGACTACCCATGAAACGGACTTACGGCCGAGCGGCGCAAGGGTTCCGAGCGGCTGAGCGAACGCCGGTCAATCCCCAGGTTTCTGCTGCCGGCAGCCTTGGGATGAATCAACGATCCCGGGGGGCAAGCGTCCACTGGCACCCGCCAGCAGCCGATACAATCGTTCGTGTCGCGGAGGCTCCGGAGCACCCTCGTGATCCACCCCAAAGCCATGATGACCCACGACTCGACGCCGCCGGGGCCGGCCGGTGAGGTCACCGTCTGGCTGCGGTGTTGGGACGACGGCGATGTCTGAACCACAGGTGTCTTGAGTGGACGCCGCTCTCTTCCGTCGCGTCGGAGAGATCTTCGACGCGGTGCAACAACGACCTGTCGCCCAGCACCCCCTCTTCTTGGACGAGGCGTGCGGCGACGATAACGAGCTTCGCCGACAAGTCGAGCGGCTGATCAAGCACGACCGCCGGACCACGGGTCTGCTCGACCGGCCTGCTTGGCTCGATATCGACATGGTCCGCCCGGTCGACCTCGCCGCCGGCACGCGACTGGGCAGTTATCGGATCGACCAGGTCATCGGCCGGGGCGGCATGGGCGTGGTCTACCGTGCAACTCGCGCCGGGGACGACTTCCAGCGTCGAGTCGCGATCAAGGTCTTGCCCGGTGGCGGGCTGCGGGTTCGAGAGGCCTGGCGTTTCGACCGCGAGCGGCAGATCCTGGCCAGCCTCGAGCACCCCAACATCGCCCGACTCTACGACGGCGGTACCACCGGCGACGGTCAGCCCTACCTGGTGCTCGAGTACGTCGACGGGCTGCCCCTCACGACCTATTGCGATCGACATCGCCTCTCGGGTCGAGAGCGCCTCGAGCTCTTCCTCCGAGTTTGCGCGGCGGTGCGCTTCGCGCACCGCAACCTGGTGGTCCATCGGGATCTCAAACCCGGCAACATCCTGGTCGACGCGGAGGGAGAGCCCAAGCTGCTCGATTTCGGCATCGCCAAGCTGCTATCGGCGGATCCGGCAGCCGAGAGAGCGCAAGCCACGCAGACCCATCAACGGGTCATGACCCTGTCCCACGCCAGCCCGGAGCAGATGCTCGGCGAGCCGATCACCACGGCCAGCGACGTCTATTGTCTGGGCCTGATCCTCTACGAGCTGCTGTGCGGGGTCTCACCGTTCGCCGAGGCACTCTCCAAGCCCTACGAATTGTTGCGTCGGATGCACGAAACCGGACCGCCGCGCCTCACCCAGGCGCTGGCCAGCCGCCTCGACAGCATCGGCCCGAGCGCCACCGAGATCGCCGCTCTACGGTCGACTTCGCTCCCCGGGCTGCGCAAGATGCTGCGTGGCGACCTCGACACCATCACCTCCAAGGCCCTGCGCCACAGGCCGGAGCAACGCTACGCCGACGCCAGCGAGCTGGCCGATGACGTGACGCGCTATCTGGAGGACCGTCCGATCCTCGCCGGCTCGCCGGGGGCGGGCTATCGGCTGGGCAAGTTCCTGCGCCGCCATCGAGCACCGCTGATGGTCGCCGCCATTGCCTCGTGGGTGATCGTCGGCCTGGTCGGTGCGTTCATCAGTACCCTACTCGACCAGGTCGGACAAACGGAGCGCGAGAAGAACAAGGCCGAACGCTTAGCCGCGTTTCTCACCGAGACCTTCGCCGTGACCAATCCCGAGCAGGCTATCGGCGAAACGGTGACTGCCCGGGCACTGCTCGATGCGGGCGCGCAGCGTCTCGCCACCGAGCTGGAAGGCGAACCGGAAATCCAAGCCCTGATGCTCGACGCCATGGGCCGGATCTACCAGCAGATCGGCCTCGCGGAGCCGGCCCTCGAGCTGCTGAGCCGAGCCGTGGATCTGCGTTTGTCCGAGGCCGCGACGGCGCCAGCGGACCTGGTGGCGAGCCTCACCCACCTGGGGGCGGCGCAGGCTGCCGGAGGCCGGATGGAGGACGCCGAGCGCACCCTGCGAGACGCCGTCAAAAGAGGCGCTCGCCTCGACCTGGACGACGGCCTGGCGTACGCGCACGCCCTCGAGTCCCTCGGCCTGCTGCGCCGTCAGCAATACGACTTCGACGCCGCAGAGTCGTTGTTCCGGCAGGCGCTGGATCTCCGCCAGCGGGCGCCCGAAACCGACGCTCCTGGGCTCGCCCGCCTGCAAGAGGAGCTCGGTACCCTGATGCAGGAGCAGGGCCGATTCAAAGCCGCTCGCACCCTGCACGGCAGGGCTCTCGAGTCGCGTCGAGCGCACTTCGGCAACCGCCACCCCGAGGTGGCGAAGAGCCTTCAGGAGCTCGCCCGGGTGGAGCATCTGGTCGGCCGTTTCGCCAGCTCCGAGGCACTGTATCGCCAGGCGCTCGCGATCGACCTCGAGGTCCACGGCGAGCGTCATCAGCGGACCGCCGACGCCAAGAACGCCCTCGCTCTGATGCTCCAGGATTGGGGCCACACGGCCGAAGCCTTGGTGCTGTTGCGCGAAGCGGCCGAGCTCACCCGCCAGCTCTCGGGAGAGACCACCGAATGGGCCACCATGGCCAGCAACCTGGCGGTTCTATTGACCAAGAGAGGTCACTACGAAGAAGCCGAGGAGCTCTTCGCCAAGGCCCTCGACATTCGATCCCGAGCACTCGGCGAGCGGCACCCCCTGGTCGGCCAGACTCTCTTGACCCTCGGCCGGCTGTATCGCCGCCAAGGCCGCCTCGATCTGGCCGAGGACTACTTTACTCGCGCAACCGTCTTCGCCGAGAACCTGCCGGCTGGGCACCGCGCCCGGGCCTACCCGAGCCTCGCCCTGGCCCATCTGTTGCTCGAACGAGGCCAGGGCGCCGAGGCCGAGGCACTCCTACTGCCGGCTCTCCGGGAGCTCGGCGCCTCCCACACTCCCGGCCACTGGCGGATCGCCATGGCCCGGGCCGATCTCGGACGGTCGCGGCAGCTGCAAGACGATCCGGAGGCAGCGGAGCAGCTCCTGCTCCAGGCTCTCGACCAGCTGAGCGCCACGGCGGACGACGACTCGGATCGCCAACACCGTGTCCGCGGCTGGCTCGCCCACCTCTACCGTGAATGGGGCAAGCCCGAGAGGGCGAAAGCCTACGAAGCCCGAGCGTCGACCAACGACTGAGGCTCACCAATAGGGACCAGGCCTGCCCTGGACTTCGATCTCGCGGATCGCCAGAATGAAGGCTCCATCCCACACCCGATCCTTCGGTCAGCTGCCCGAGATTTCGCGACGCGGAGCCTCGGCCCGGGAGAACGCCATGAAGACTCTCGCCCCCTTGCTCGCGCTCACTCTTGTGGCCTGCGCTGACCCTCTGCCGACGGCGGATCTCGTCCTGAGCAACGCGGTCATCTGGACCGGCGACGACACTTCGCCGCGCGCCACGACCCTGGTCGTACGAGGCGATCGGATCGCGGCGATCGGCGGCCAAGAGATCCTGGCCGGCTTCGACCTGCAATCGGCCGAGGTCATCGACGCTGCAGGACGATTCGTCACCCCGGGCTTCATCGATACCCACGTCCACTTCCTCTCCGCCAGCCGTGGGCTCTCTGCGGTGCAGCTACGCGACGCGGCGACCCGCGAAGAGTTCGTTCAGCGCATCGCGCAGCACGCCGCCACCCTGCCTGCAGGCAGTTGGATCCTCGAAGGCAATTGGGACCACCACCAATGGGGCGGCGAGCTGCCGATGGCCGAGTGGATCGACGCGGTGACCCCCGACCACCCGGTCTATGTCAGCCGGCTCGATGGTCACATGAGCCTGGCCAACAGCGCCGCGATGCGCGCCGCCGGTATCTCCAGCCAGACGAAGGACGTCGAAGGCGGCGTGATCAGCCGGGACTCGGCAGGTCATCCCACCGGCATCTTCAAAGACAACGCGGAACAGCTCATCCGGGCCAAGATTCCGCCGCCTTCGCCGGAAGAGAACGACCGCGCTTTGCTCGCCGGCATGCACCATGTCGCCGCCCAAGGGGTGACGTCGGTGCACAACATGGATCTGGCGCAGCCGGAGATCTTCGACACCTTCCGCCGTATCCGCGACCGCCAGATCACGCGCTTCTATCTCGCCATCGACCTCGCCGACTGGCAGGCGCTGGCGGAGATCGTCGCCGCCCAGGGGCGGGGCGACGAGTGGCTGCGGATCGGCGTCTTGAAGACCATGGTCGATGGATCGCTGGGCTCGCACACCGCGGCCTTCCACCAGCCCTACACCGACACGCCTGAGGATTCCGGCCTCTTCGCCCTATCCCTCGACGAGCTCTACGAGCAGGCCCTGGCGGCCGACGAAGCCGGTCTGCAGCTGGCGATCCACGCGATCGGCGACCGGGCCATCGGCGAGTTGCTCGACGTCTTCGAGCGCGTCGCCGAAGCCAACGGTCCGCGCGACCGACGCTTCCGCATGGAGCATGCCCAGCACCCGACCTTCGCCGACATCGAGCGTTTCGCCGACCTCGGCGTGATCGCCAGCATGCAGCCCTACCACGCGATCGACGACGGCCGCTGGGCCGAGAAGGTCATAGGCCCCGAGCGCATCGAGTCGACCTATGCCTTCCGTGCGCTGCTCGACGCCAACGCACGCCTCGCCTTCGGCAGCGATTGGAGCGTCGCCCCACCGACGCCCCTCGAAGGCATCTACGCCGCCGTGACCCGACGCACCCTGGACGGCGCCAATGACGACGCCGGTTGGGTGCCGGCGCAAAGGATCTCGGTCGAGGAAGCTCTGCGGGCCTACACCCTCGACGCCGCCTACGCCGCCTTCGAGGACGATCTTGAGGGATCCCTCGAGGTCGGCAAGCTGGCCGATTTCGTGATGCTCGAACAAAACCTGCTGGAGATCGATCCGGTGGCGATCAAGGACGTACGGATCCTCGCCACCTACGTCGGCGGAGCACGGGTTTTCTCCGCCGAGGAGTGACGACGCCTTCCAGACCTGCCACCCCCGCGAACGGCTCGGCACCTCGTCGATCACCGAGGACAAAAATAGTGGGCCGGCAACGACGCCAGGGCAGCAGGCATGGCCAGCGTGGCCATTAGGAGAGCGAGGAGAATCTGCCTGCGCCGGGCGACGTTGCCGGCCTCACACTTTGAGCTTCGTGTCCTATCGACGGGCAATTTGATCTCCAGGGGGCAAGTCCATCGGGGTCCTTCGCATCCGCCGGCCAACGGCGGTCGCGCCGAGGTCCGGAGGCCGCGGTCCTCGAACGTCCGTGGCCCTACTTTGAGATGCGGATTTTCGGGACGGGTTCGATAATCGAAGACCCAGCCGATTGACGACGAAGTCTCGAGGCAAGCAGCTGGGAAGTCTCCTGACACCACGCTGACAGGACGCCTGCGGCAGACTCTGGCGGTCGACCAACGAGCTGCATGGAGGTGCACAATGCAAACCGACCAGAAGATCGACTACCTCGAGTTCCCC
>JBCCGX010000319.1:0-9360 GCA_039029035.1 Acidobacteriota bacterium
CGCGACATCGGCCAGGGGATCGCCGTCCACGGCGATGAGATCGGCTAGCTTGCCGGCTTCCAGGGTGCCGACCTCGTCGGAGATGCCGAGCAACTCGGCGGTGACGGCGGTGGCCGACTGGATCGCTTCCATCGCCGGCATGCCGCCCGCCACCATGTGGACGAACTCTTCGGCGTTGTCGCCGTGGACGGTGACACCGGTATCGGTGCCGTAGGCGATCGTGACGCCGGCTTTGTAGGCCTTGGTGAAGGTCTCGGTGATCACCGGGCCGACGGCAGCAGCCTTGGGCCGGACGACAGCGGGAAAGAAGCCGTCGATCTTCGACTTCGCCTCGACCCACTTACCGGCCATGAGGGTCGGCACGTAGTACGTGCCGTGCTCCTTCATCAGGCGGATCACCTCGTCGTCCATGAAGGTGCCGTGTTCGATCGAGCGCACCCCGGCGCGGATCGCCCGCTTCATCCCCTCCGCCCCGTGGGCGTGGGCTGCGACATGGAAGTCGTAGTCGTTGGCGGTCTCGACGATGGCGCGCAGGACCTCGTCGCTAAACTGTGGGTTGTGACTGTTCTTGGCCAGGCTCAAGACGCCGCCGGTGGCGGTGATCTTGATCAGGTCGGCGCCGTCTTTGTAGCGTTGCCGGACCGCCTTACGGGCGTCACCGATACTGTTGACCACCCCCTGCTTCGGCCCCGGGTCGCCCTCCAGGTGAGCGCTCATGCCGTTCGAAGGATCGGCGTGGCCACCCGTGGTGGCGAGGCTGCGCGCGGCAGTGAAGATGCGTGGCCCGGGAATGAGACCCTGGTTGATAGCGTTGCGCAGGGGAATCGACAGGTTGTAGCGGTCGCCGACGTCGCGCACCGTGGTGAAGCCGGCCATCAAGGTGCGCTCGGCGTAGACCACCGAGCGGATGGCGAAATCGCCCGGGTTGAGCCGGAAGCGCTCGATGTAAGAGTCCTTGCTGCCCTCGTTGGTCAGATGGGTGTGCATGTCCATCAGACCCGGCAGCACGGTGGAGTCGCGCAGGTCGATGACCTCGTCGCCCTCAGCCGGCTTCAGGTAACCGTCGGCGATCTCGACGATCGCCTTGCCGTCGATGACCAGGGTCTTCTTGCTGGCAGCGGTGTCCGAGCGGCCGTCGATCACTTTGCCGGCATGGACGAGGGTCTTGGCCTCGGAGCTGACCGGGGCGGCGATGAGCAGGGCGAGCGACAGCCAGACGATGCGCGAATATCCCACGGTGGTTCCTCCTGTGTGAGCGCAGGAGTCTATCGTGGAACCGGACTCGTCCGAGCCACGCCGCTCCAGGGATCCAGCTAGGGATCGAGAAACTCCATCAGGAAAGCGAGCGCTTCTTCGCTGTTCATCATCGACAGGCGGCGAATGGCCTCCTTGCGCAGCTTCGGCGTGGGTTCTTCTTTCGCGATACGGATCAGTGGCGCGGCATGATTGCCGAAGAAGAGCGCCGCGATGATTCGCTGACGGCTGGCCGGGTCGGTCTCCTGGTCGTACATCGCGTCGAGTGCCGCGCCGCCCTCGGCGGAGCCGATCATCCCCAAGCTGCGGATCGCGCGGCGCCGCAGTCCTTCGTCGGTTTCGGACCGCATGGTTTCGAGCAGACCTTGGGTATCCCCCGCGAGGTACTGCGAGTGGAGGATCTGCTGCTTGACCTCGAGCGATGTCTCGCTGGCGTAGAGCTGTCGCAGGGCAGTCATCGCACCGGCTACGCCGAGCTGGTGGATGGCGGCCCGCCGTAGCTTGCCATCGGATTCGTTGCGCGCCACCTGGAGAAGAAGATCGGCTTCGCCATCATCCAGGAAGCTGCGCAATACGGTAGCTTTGATCTCCGGATCGGCCGTCGATCGGTAGATCTCGCTCAGGGTTGCGCCGGAGCCGGCGACACCGGACATCCCCAGCCAACGGATCGCCTCGGTTTGCATCTTGGGGAACTCGTTGCCGCGAGCGATCTCGACCAGCAGCGCGGCGACAGCGGGCGAGCCGCTCTGGCTCAAGACGAAGAGCGCGCGCTGGGCCAGCTTGCGGGAGTCCCCGGCCAGGAACTGGCGGAGGAGCGGCAAGGCACGGTCGGCATCGCTGTAGATCAAAGCGTTCAAGGCGAGGATCTGCAGCTCTTCGTCGCCTTCTTGGGCCGGTACTGAGACCTCTCCGGAGCTGTCGCGGATCTCGAGCTCCAGGGCTCGCGAATCATCCAGCCAGGCGCTGGCCTCGAAGCTGCGACGGAGCTCTCCCAGGACTTCCAGGGCCTCCGCCGGCTGGTTGTCCTTGTGTAGGGCATAGGCCTGCCAATAGTGCGCCGCACCGTCGTGGCCGGCACCGCGGTCAATGCTCTCGGCAAACAAGCGGGCCGCTTCGGCCCATTGACTTTGGTCGAGCGCGCGCCGGCCGGCGCGATAGGACGCATCCGCCGAAGCGGCACGCTCGTCGGCGCTGAAGAGGGCCGCGGCCAGAGCCGGCACGCTGTCGGCCCAGAGAGCGAAGGGGTGCCAGAGACCCAGAGCGAGAAGCAGAATCAGGGGTGTTTTGTGCATGGTTATCCTCAGGCCTCGCCTCGCGAGGGTAGCGCTGTCGGTGGAGGGTCGATTCGGACCCGGGAGGTGATGATCCGGATCTGGAACAGAAGGTCGCCGGTTGCGAGACGCTGGCGCAGGTCACCGAGGTCGTCCGGCGACAGGTCGGAGTGTGCGATGTCGATCAGCAGGCGTTCGAGCGCCTCGAGCACCTCGGCGAGATCGCGCTGTCCGCCACGCTCCGCCGTTTGACGGTAGAGTCGATTGAGCGCGAGAAGGGCATCGGCCCGGCCGGGCTCCTCGGCCAGCTCGTCGGCTCGCGCGGCTGGCTTGTTGGCCAGCTCGAGCAACAGCATCTCGGAGCTTTGCAGGTGCTCGCTGATCGCGACGCGCAAGATGCGCTCGCGGCCGTCGGCGGGCAGTGGCTGGGCGGTGTTCTCATCGATCATCGGCCAGTAAAGACCGGCGGTGAAGGCGAGCACCAGCAGCATGGCGACCGAGCCAGCCAGGGCCAGGTGACGTGGTGTCAGGACGGCCGTGAGCCAATCCCGCAGACGATGCTCCGGTGGCTGGTGTAGGCGTGGCTGGACGCGTCGCCAGAGACGCGCGCCGTAGTCGTCGGGAACCTCGGGCACCGGATAGGTGTCGACCTGCTCCAGAAGTCGACAGAGCTTGGCATAACGCTGGCGGTCGGGCGGCGACGCCTCGAGCCGCTGGCGGATCGCGTCGGCGTGCCGCGCCTCACCGTAGTAGTAGAGGATCAGATCCTCGTCAGGCAGTTCGCTCATCTCGAACCTCCATCCAGGGAGCTAACTCGCGGCGCAGCTTGCGCACCGCACGAAAAACGGCATGCTTGGTGGCGCTGGTGCGGGAGCCGAGGCGGCGGCCGATCTCGGCGATCGACAGCTGCTCGAAGTGCCGCAAAACGAAAGCGGAGCGCTCGATCGGGCTCAGCTTGCCCAGGGCGCGCTCCATCTGGAGCTCGATCTGGCCACTGGCGGCCAGTCGTTCGGGGCCGGGCGCCGGCGAGATCTCGTGCTCCAGGTGGGTCTCGCTCGCCCCACCCGTGGCGCGGCGACTGGCTTCTCGCCGGGCGCGCCGTAGGTGATCCAGGGCGCAATTGGCCGCGATGCGATGCAGCCAGGTCGCGAAGCGACTGCGTCCATCGAAGCGGTGCAGGGCACGGTAGGCCTTCAGGAAGGTCTCCTGCGCGACATCGTCAGCGTTCTCGGCGCTACCGGTCATGCGATAGGCGAGACGGTAGACCTCGCGGCCGTGATCCTCCACCAGTCGACGGAAGGCGTCGTCGTCGCCCGCCTGGGCCTGGCGGATGATCGCGGCCTCGTCTTGTCTGGGTGAGACGTCTTGTCTGAGTGAGACGTCTTGGTTGGGTGAGACTGTGTCCACAACACCTACTTAGACGACCAGGTTATCGAACGGTTGGCATCGGCCGGTCGAAGATCGGGCCTTAGGCTTCGAAGCTCTTGCGGTTGCTATACTGCGCCGCTCTCTTCTGTTGCTCCCGCCGCCCCTCAAAGGAGACTCTCCCGCATGAGCCGCTGGTCACTGCTGCGACACGAGGCGGATGCCGTCGTCCGCCTGGCCGCTCCGGTGGTCCTGGTGCAGGTGGGCATGATGCTCATGGGCACGGTCGACGCCATGATGTTGGGCCGACACTCGGAGTTGGCTTTGGCCGCGGGTGCTCTCGGCAACAGCGTCAGCTTCGGCCTGATCTCCTTCCCTATGGGCATCCTGATGGTGCTCGACCCTCTGATCGCCCAGGCCTACGGTGCCGAGCGCCACGGCCGCGTCGCCCGGCACTTCAAGCGCGGGCTGGTCTTGGCGGCGGCGCTGTCGATTCCGCTGTCCCTCGCCATGTGGCGCACCGATGGGGTCCTGCGGATCGTCGGCCAGAAGCCGGAGATCATCGCCGAGAGCGCCGCCTATATCCGAACGTTGATCTGGGGCAACTTGCCGTTCCTGCTCTTCATCGCCTTCCGCCAGTCCTTGCAGGCGATGAGCCAGGTACGGCCGGCCGCGATCGCGATCGTCATCGCCAATCTGTTCAACGTGCTGGCCAACTACGGACTGATCTTCGGCAACTTCGGCCTGCCGGCTCTCGGCGTCGTGGGCTCGGCCTACGCCACCTCGCTATCGCGCTGTGTGATGTTCCTGTGCGTCACCCTGTTGGCCTGGCCCCTGCTACGCCCCTACCTGAGAGGCTCCTGGCGGGCACCGATGGTCGCCGGTCCGTTCTGGCAGAAGCTACGGCTCGGGGTGCCGATCGGAGTGCATACCTCGCTCGAGATGTGGCTCTTCGTCAGTGTTGCTTTGATGATGGGGAACCTGGGGGCTCGCGAGCTGGCGGCGCACCAGATCGCCCTCAGCATGGCCTCGTTGTCCTTCATGGTCCCGCTCGGGATCAGTGGTGCCGCAGCGACCCGCGTCGGCAATGCGATCGGCCGCCTGGACCCTGCGGGAGCCCGGCGCGCGGCGGCCGTTAGCCTGGCCCTGGGCGCCGGGGTGATGTCGATCTCGGCGCTGACCTTCTGGCTCGCACCGGCGCATCTGAGCCGGCTGTTCACCAACGAAGCCGGGGTCATCGCGGTCGCCGTCACCTTGCTGCCGATTGCCGCCGCCTTCCAAGTCTTCGATGGCCTCCAGGTGGTCTCGCTCGGCGCGCTGCGTGGCGCTGCTGACACACGTTTTCCAGCCTTGATTGCCCTGATCGGGTTCTGGTTCCTCGGTCTGCCCCTGGCCGCCTATCTGGGCTACCAGACCGAGCTCGGGCCGCGCGGTCTATGGTGGGGGATCACCCTGGGGCTCAGCTCGGTGGCGATCCTGCTCCTCTTCCGCCTACGCCAGCGCTTCACCTCGCCGCTCGTCGCCTTCGTCGATCAGGACGAAGACTGACCGCTCGCCTCTTTCTCGCGCAAGAGCTCGGTGGCGCGCTCGACCCAGCGGTCGCGCCGGATGCGGCCGGGGAAGGAGCCGATCTTGGATGCTGTGCGGTCGATGTCCTCGTCGCTCCAGCTGGCGATCTGGCGGAAGCTGCGGATGCCCCGCTCGTTGAGCTTGCGGCGCAGCACCGGACCGATGCCGCGAATCTTCTGCAGATCGTCGTCTTCGACGGTGTCCGCCGCAGAGACGATGTCTTTTACAGAAATGTCTTCGGCAGGTGCTGCGACCGGGACGTCGATTTGCTCTACCGGCTCGGTCGGCGGCGCTGCGGGCTTCGCCTGGCGATCGACTGCAGGGCGAACGACTGTGGGACGATCCACCTCGGGCTCCTCGGCCGGGGCAGTCGGCGCGTCGACCACCGCCACGGGCTGCGTGATCCGGGAGGCGGATTCTCGGCGCAACGCCGTGAGCTCTTCCTCCCGTCGCAAGTAGCGCTTCTTGAGCTCCTGGAGCTGCTCGCGCAGCTTCGCTCGCGCCGCTTCGCTGTCTTTCAACCGGCCAGCGAGCAGCGAACCCTGTTGCTTGCCCCGCAGCTCGAGGCGTCTTTGGCGTTCGGCCAGATCATTCTTGAGGGCGTTGATGCTCTCCCACTCGCCGGAAACCTGGCCCACTTGGAGCTGCAAGATCTCGATCTTCTTGTCGCGCCGGGTGATCTCTTGGTGCAAGGCCTCGACGGTGTCTCGATCCGAGTCCGAGCCCTCCGGCGGGTTCGACGCGGCTCTCTCGCGCAGGCTATGGAGCTCGGCGCGCAGCGTCTCCTCGGTCTGCCGGGCCTCGGCGAGCTGGTTCTTGAAGTCGCCGGCTCGGGCGTCCGACCGTCGCTGACGCTGTTGCCACTGCTCCTCGTGCTTCGCCAACCGACGCCGAGCCAACAACTCGGCCGCCAGCCAGGCCGCGACAGCACTCAGGCCTGCCGTGACCAGTAGGCCGAGGAAGATCTCTGCGATCAGGTAGGACACTCAGTCGCCGCCTTCGGAGTCGGTCTTCGGAGGTTCTTCCTGCGCTTCGTCAGAGGCCACCCGCAACAGGCTGAAGATGGCGCGCACGTCTTCTGCGGCGTCGCGGAAGCGCTCGTCGACCTGGCGCCTGGTCTCGTCGCTCGACAAGGTGCCGGCGAGCCGCAGGCTGTTGCCATGAAAGCGCACGGTAATCCCGGGCTCGGAGTCGACCAGGGTACGGAGGACGGCGGCGGCACTGATCAGCGCCGCGCTCTCTTCGGCGTCGGGATCGACCACAAGGTGGTGGTCGACGCGATCGGCGCCCACCAGCTCGGCGGCCAGGACGAGTAGCTCGTCCTTGGTCGCCTCGCTGGGTACCGGGCCGCGCAGCACCAAGCCCTCCGGCCGGGATCGCAGCTCGAGATGCGCCGGCAGCGGCTCGGCAGGCTCAGGGTCCACCTGCCGCAGCCGATTCTCGACAGTGCGGAGGCCACGAAGGCCGCGCACCAGGCGCTCCGCTTCTCGGCTTTGCTCGGGCGAGGTCACGTCGCCTTCGAGGATCGCGCTCCGTCCCTCGACCCGCAACCGGATCTCCGACAGGCCAGAGGCGGCCAAGGTCTGGTGCGACGAGGCGAGGAGTGAGGCCTGGATCCTCGGAGGGTAGTACATGAGACAGAAGCCGATCCACAAGACCAGAGCCACGAGGGTCAGGGGCAGAGCCCGCGAGCGCCACATCGTCAGCCCGAATGACGACTCAGACCGCGACCGCGGACGGTGCAGCTCGCAGCGATTCGACGATGGGTACCAGGACCTCCAGGAAACGGTCGATCTCTTGCGGCGTGTTGGTGATGCCGAAGCTGATCCGCAAGGAGGCCAGCGCTTCACTTTCCGCTACACCCATGGCGACCAGGGCGGCGGACGGCTGCGGTTGGCCCGAATGGCAGGCCGAGCCGGTGGAGACCGCGAAGCCGGCGCGATCGAGCTGGAGCATGAGCTCGTGCCCCGACAGACCGAGAAAGGCCACGTGAGAGGTGTGGGGTAGACGCTCGACCTCCGCGCAGTGGACGACCGTGCCGGGAATCCCTGCCAGGCCGGTCTCGAAGCGTTCGCGCAGCGTCAGCAGCTGGCGGTAACGGGACGCCTGCTCGGCCTCGGCTAGGGCCGCCGCCTCACCCAGGCCGACGATCGCCGGAACGTTCTCGGTGCTGGCACGGCGCTGGGCTTCCTGCGCAGCACCAACCAAGAGTGCATCGAGCTCGGCGCCGGAGCGGACCCAAAGCGCGGCGATACCTGCCGGACCATGAAATTTGTGGCCACCGAGAACCAGGTAGTCGACCCCGAGGGCGCGCGCGTCGACCGGGATCTTGCTGATCGCCTGGACCGCATCGCTCAGCACCGGCACGCCGTGCTCGCGGCAGATCGCTGCCACCTCGGCTACGGGCTGCAGAGTGCCGAGCTCATTGTTCGCCAGCATCAGGCAAACCAGCCGGGTGTCGGGACGCAAGGCGTCGCGCACGCTCGCTGCCGTGACCCGGCCATCGGCGCCGGGGCGAAGCTCGGTGACGTCCATGCCCTCCTCGGCCATGCGCTGCGCAGCGACCCGCACGGAAGGGTGCTCCAGGGTCGAGGTGATCAGATGGCCACGGAAGCCACAACGCCGAGCCAAGGTGTAGATCACCGTGTTGTTGGCCTCCGAACCGGACGAGACGAAAACGATCTCCGAAGCCTCTCCGCCCAGGAGCGTGGCGACTTGCTGGCGCGCGGCTTCGATCGCCTGTCGGGCTTGGCGCCCGGCCGCGTGGGCCGACGATGGATTGCCGTGTAGGCCGCCGAACCATGGCAGCATCGCATCTCGCACCCTGGGGTCGAGCGGCGTGGTGGCGTTGTGATCGAAATAGGTGAGCTCGTCGGCTTTCATCGGCTTTCTCCGTCGTCAATCGGCGCGGTCCAGCAGAGCCGTGGATCGACCGAATGGTATTCTAATCAGTCCAGAGCGGAGAGAGGGTCACTCGTCCCAAGGACGAAGCCGGCCGGAGTCGGCTGACCGTAGGATGGCGTGAAAGAGTGAGCGTGCCGATGCAAGATCCCCGATCCACGGAAGAGCCCTGCCAATCTCGCCCAGCGCCGCGCCGGCGATCGATTGGCTGGCTGCTGTTGTTGACTCTGGTCGCGGGCCTGGTTGGGCCACCGGCCGAGGCCAAGAAAAAGAAAACGAAAGATGCGGATCTGGTGGCGCTGCTGCCGGAAAAGTATCAATCCTGGCTCGAAGATGTTTTCTACATCATCAGCAAAGACGAGCGGGCGCTGTTCCTCGAGCTCGAGAAGGACTACCAGCGCGATGCCTTCATCGAGCGGTTCTGGAAAGTCCGGGATCCCTACCCGCGGACGACCCGCAACGAGTTCCGCGACGCCTACGATGCCCGGTTGCGCTATGCGCACGAGAATCTCGGCGGCGTCAACGACGACCGCGCCCGGATCGTGCTGACCAATGGCGCGCCGACCCAAGTCATCGAAGTCCGCTGCAGCCCCTATCTCTGGCCAACCGAAGTTTGGTATTACGACGGCAGCGAGAAGATCGCTTTCGAGTTTCTTCTCCTCTTCTACCAGCAGTTCGGCGGCGGTAAGTTCCGCCTCTGGCAACCCTCCGACGGCCTGGAGGTTCTCTCCCAGGAACGCGGCGTGACGGCCCGGAGCATCGAAGACAACTGCGTGGGCGAGAAGGGACGCGCGGTGTCGGCGGCGATCCGCTTCATGAACCGTCAGGGTGGCCAGGTCGGAGCCCAGATGTTACTGGCAAGGATCCAGGACAAGCCCGAGGCACCAGCCAAGGAATGGGTCGCCACCTTCTCGACCTACTCGACCGATCTGCCCGCCGATGCCGCGACCTTCGAGGCTGAGCTGGCGGTCGACTTTCCCGGCCGGCACATGAGCCGCAC
>JBCCGX010000320.1:0-9340 GCA_039029035.1 Acidobacteriota bacterium
CGAAGCCAAGATCCGTCGTCGTCATCCGCGCTCGCCGCCCTGGACCTGGGATTCTCGGCTCGCCCGGTGTTGCCGATCTTTCGGGAGCCTGCAGGCATGACGGTTCGATACCGCCACGGTGCGCGCCCTGGCGTGGAGAGTCCCCAGAGGGCAAAGATATCACGACCCGGCCCAGAGGGCTCTCGTCGGGGTGGGGTTGCGAGTGGTACGAATTTCACTTGATAGGATTCCTGCCATGTTTCGATACCTCTCGCCTCGCTGGCGGCCCCCAAGGGGCGCGATCAGCTCTGTTGTCTGGTTTTTTGCCGCCGTCTCCTCGCCCGTGGCCGCCGAAACGCTGGCTGCCGAAACGCTGGCTGCCGAAACGCCACGCACTCTACGCGTCGATTACTTTCACACCGGCAATGCCAGTCAAGAGATCTTCAGTCTCGATCGGGTGGTGGTCGAGCCTCTGCCCTGGCCGGGCAACCAGGCGCGTCCGCTCGATGCGACGAATCTCGGCAAGTACCGCTTCGAAGTCTTTGATCGCAAGGGTGGCCCGGCACTCTACTCGCGCGGTTTTGCCTCGATCTACGGCGAGTGGGAGACCACCGGTGAAGCGCGGGAGAGGTACCGGACCTTCCACGAGTCGCTGCGCTTTCCCCACCCCGCGGGACCGGTCGAGATCGTGCTGAGCAAACGTGATGCGCAGAACGCCTTCGTCGAAGTCTGGCGCTTCACTGTCGATCCGAACGATATGTTCGTCGACACCTCGGCGGCGGAGGGGCCGCCGGCCGGACCGGAGCTGATCGCCCTGCAAGACAGCGGCGATCCGGCGACCAAGGTGGATCTCTTGCTGCTGGGCGACGGCTACACCGCCGCCGAGCAGGGCAAGTTCGAGCGCGACGCGAAGCGCATGATGGAGGCCCTCTTCGCGGTCTCGCCGTTTGCCGAGCGGCGGGCGGATTTTAATGTCTGGGGCCTCGTGCCGGCGGCTCCCGAATCGGGGGTGTCGCGGCCCTCTACCGGCATCCATCGGCGCTCGCCGGTGGGCACCACCTATGATGCTTTCGGCTCGGAGCGCTATGTGCTGACCTTCGATAACCGCGCGTTCCGCCAGCTTGCTGCGCGGGCGCCCTACGAGTTTGTCGAGATCCTGGTCAACAACGAGACTTACGGCGGAGGTGGCATTTTCGGCCTCTTTGGCACAGTGGCCGTAGATTCCGAGTTCGCCGAGTACGTTTTCGTCCACGAGTTCGGCCATCATTTCGCCGGCCTGGCGGACGAGTACTACACCTCGTCGGTGGCCTATGAGATCCCCGACGATCCCATCGAGCCCTGGGAGGTCAACGCCACGGTCCTACGCGATCCCGCCGAGCTCAAGTGGAAGGACCTGGTGGAGCCAGGTACCGCGATCCCTTCCCCCTGGCCGAAGGAGACTTTCGAGTCCCACAGCCTGGCGATCCAGGAGCGCCGCCGGATGATTCGCACCAACAACCGGCCGGAGAGCGAGATGTCGGCCTTGTTTCGCGAGCAGCAAACGGCGGAGACCGAGCTCCTGGGGTCAGCGCTCCTGGCCGGCAAGGTCGGTGCGTTCGAAGGTGGCAACTATGCTGCGCGCGGCACCTACCGGCCGCAGATCGACTGCATCATGTTCTCGCGTAACGAGGTGCCCTTTTGCGCTGTCTGCCAGCGCGGCCTCGAGCAGGTGATCGATCTCTACGCGGGTGCCGCGTCGCCTTGAACCTGCTGCTCCTCGAGCGCGGCGAGATCGACTCTGACGGCATCGCGCGACTGCAGGATCGGCGGGCCGAGCACCTGCTGAAGGTATTGCGCGTCGAGGCCGGCCGCGAATTACGCCTCGGTGTTCTCGGCGAAGGGATTGGGGCGGGCTGCGTGCAGACGATCGATGGCCCCGTCGTCGAGGTGAGGGTGGAGGCTGTGGGTGAGTCGCCGCCACGACCTTGGATCGATCTGATCGTCGGCCTGCCGCGGCCGGCGGTCCTGCACCGGGTCCTGCAGACCGTCGCAGCAATGGGTGTCGGGCAGCTCGATCTGACCACCGCCTGGCGGGTGGAGAAGAGCTTCTTTGCTTCACCAGCGTTGCGCCCGGAGAAGATCCGCAAGCACCTGCTGCTCGGGGCCGAGCAAGGCATGACGACCCGTCTGCCCGAAGTGCGCCAGCAGCGCCTCCTGGTACCTTTCGTCGAGCAGCTCGGCGCGCGCGCCGATCCGCCGCTTCGCCTGCTCGCCCACCCACGCGCCGAGGAGCCGATCGAGGCCGCCTTCAGCGCGCCGGTCAGTCGCCTCGAGATCGCCGTCGGACCGGAAGGCGGATGGATCGATCGCGAGGTCGAGACCTTTCGCCAAGCCGGGTTCCGGCCGGTGTCCCTCGGGTCCTGGATCTTGCGGGTCGAGACCGCGGTGACGGCGGTGTTGGCGCAGGCCGACTTGCTGCGGCGCACGGTCGACGCCCGGCGGCTCGATGAGGCGCCGGAGGCCGTGGTAGACTGAGAGGATCACTCTGCAGCGGCTCGTCCGTGGATGATCCACGATCCGATCAGCAGATAGAACCTCTGGCCTGGAGGCGCGAATGTCTGAGGGGTGGAGCTACTTCCTCGATTTCAAGGACCAATCGTTCGAGCTCGGACAGGGAGAGCTGACGGTCGGCCGCAGCCGTGCGTGTGACGTTGCGATCGACGATCCCAGCGTCAGCCGCAAGCACGTCATTCTGGAGACCGCCACCGGTGCGGTGCGACTGCGGGATCTGGGATCGAGCAACGGGACGTTCATCAACGGCACGCGGGTCGCTGACGTCGGTGAGCTCCACCATGGCGACACCCTCGGGCTCGGCGACGCGGATGTCAAGGTACGGGTGGTCGGTACCTCGGCCTTCGAGACCGTGCGAATGAGCGCCGTGACGACGCCTGAGCACGGTGATGCAACGCTTTTTCTGCAGGAAGCTTCAGCAAAGCTTGCTCAGGAGGCGATGGAGGTCGATCCGGCGGCGGCTCCTGCTGGCCCGGCGCACCTGGCCCCTCCACCGGTCCAGCCGGCGGCACCGTCGCACATGGCGCCGCCGCCCGCCTCGCATATGACGCCACCCGCTCCGGCACCCCATATGGCGCCGCCGCCGTTGCAGCCACAGTCTCCACCAGCTGCCGCG
This sequence comes from Acidobacteriota bacterium, assembly GCA_039029035.1. Taxonomy (GTDB): domain Bacteria; phylum Acidobacteriota; class Thermoanaerobaculia; order Multivoradales; family J023; genus JAAELT01. The sequence goes on from JBCCGX010000320.1 coordinate 3,146, forward strand.
CCGCCTGCTGCCGCACCGCCTGCTGCTGCACCGCCTGCTGCAGCACCGACCCCGGCTGCTGCACCCCGGGCCGCCGTGCCTCCAGCGACAGCGTCGCCTGCTGCTGCACCGCCTGCTGCTGCACCGCCTGCTGCACCCTCGGCAGAGCCGAGTCCGGCCGACCCGGCGGCAGCCCAGGCCGCCACGCCCTTTCAAGCTCCGCCAGCCTCGGTCCCCTCGCCCTCGGCCGCCGCACCGCCGCCGCCGGCTCCGATGCCACCCGTGGAGGCAGAGCCCCTGGTGATGGATGCACCGGTGCAGCCTTTGACGCCACCTTCGTCTGCAGGCGAGTCGCCCTTTGCGCCACAGGCGCCGGCGGCCCCTCGGCCAGCGCCGCCCTCGGCCGCGCCGACGCCTCCCGCACCACCACTTGCTGCTTCTTCTTCGCCTGTCGCTGCGTCGCCACCCGGCGCTGCTTCGCCCGTCGTACCGCCACCAATGGCCTCTCCGGAGCCGGCTGCGCCGGTGCCTCTGACGCCAACTTCGGCCGATGGCGGGGTCGCGGGAGCTTCTCAAACCGGGGTCGCGGGAGCTCCCCAAACCGGGGTCGCGGGAGCTCCCCAAACCGGGGTCGCGGGAGCTCCCCAAACCGATGTACGAATGGATCAGACCGCCGGTGATCTCTTGCCCTCCCTCGATGGCTTCGACATCACCATGGGACCGGAGATGCTCAAGGCGGTTGCGGTGGAGGCGAGGGAGGAAAGCGAAGAGCCGACCGAGGCAGTACCCAATCCCTACAGCAATCCCTATGGGCCACCAGCCCCTCAACAGACCGCCGCCGGCTTCGGCATTCGGTTGCTGGCCGCGTTGCTCGATGGCATCTGGATCACCGCCGCCGGCGCCGGCGCTTGGTTCCTCCTTCCACAACCGATCGGCGGCGCTGTCTCGTCAGGCCTATCGTTCGTCGTCTACCTCTTCGGCTGGGCGATCTGGGGCACGACACCGGGCAAACGGGCCTGCCAGCTGCATGTCACGGCCGGTGCCGGAGGGCAGGCAGGCCTCGGTTTCCCGAAGGCTTTCTTGCGCCTCATCGGGTACCTGGTCAGTAGTGTGACACTCGGTATCGGCTTCTTGATGATCGCCTTCAATGCCAAACACCGTGGCCTACACGATTTGATCGCCGGCACCGAAGTGCATCGACAAGGCTGAGGCGCCGAACGCGATCGCGGACGGCGTAAATCGCGGGTAAATCTCGCTGCGGTTGGCTTGCTAGGCGTGGCCTGACCACCATACGATGGCGGCGTGATGAAGATGGGCTGGAAACGGCTGCTGGGGATTCTCGGAGGCGTCGTCCTGGGCGCGGTGTTTCTCATTGCCGCCTGGGCCAAGACTCTCGATCCGTCGGCCTTCGCCAAGCAGATCACTCTCGAGGGGCTGGATTTCCTGCTGTCGGCCGAAGTCGTGGCTTTGATCGCTTTGGCCCTCGAGGTCTTCCTCGGCGCCGCGCTGGTGCTGGCGGTTCGCCGCTGGTGGATCCTTTGGCCGACGTCAGCTCTGGTGGCCTTCTTCCTTTTCTTGACCGGTCGTTCCTATTGGCGCTTCGCCCAAGGCATCGAGCCCCCGGAGGGTGCCAGTTGCGGTTGTTTCGGCAACCTGGTGGAGCGCACCCCGGCGGAAGCCTTCTGGCAGGATCTACTGCTCATGGTGCCGGCTCTTCTGCTGGCTTATCTCGCGGCGGATCGCGGCCGATCCGGCGAGGCTTGGCCGCGTCTGCGCATGGCGATCGTGGGCTTGCTGACCGTCGCCACCGTAGTGGTGGCGTGGAAAGCTCCCGAGCTGCCGCTCGACAACCTGGCGACGCGCCTCAAGCCCGGCACCGATGCAATGGCACTCTGTGCCGGCTCGGAAGAAGACGGCACCCGGGTGTGCATGGACGGGCTCTTGCCCGAGCTGGCGGTAGGCGAGCACGTCGTCGTCATGACCGAGCTCGGTGATGGGCCGGTGGCCGAGCAGGTGGGCACCCTCAACGAGTACCATTGGGCGGGCCTCGGTCCCAGGCTATGGATCCTGACCAGCGCGTCGGAAGAAGAACTGTTCAACTTCCGCTTCGGCCGCGGTCCCTCGTTCGAGATTCGAGAGGCCCCGGCCGCCCTCCTGCAGCCCCTCTACCGTACCCTGCCGCGCTCCTTCCTGGTGCGCGACGGCGAGGTGATCGAGACCTATAGCGGCCTGCCGCCGCTGGCCGAGCTGGCGCCAGCCGGTGCAGGCTAGCAAGGCGCTACCCGCATCCGCCGAACAGGCGCGTCCGTATCACATATACTGCACTTGTTCGTGTGCAGTGCCTCCAATCGAAGCCGCCTGTGACAAACTGTAGGCGTCAACTGCAACCAGACAGCGACGCCAGCTGCAACGTGGCTGCAGCGAGACAGTGATCGTCAGGTGTTCAATGGGAAATAGCCAGAGACGGTAATCGATGATGAGCATGATGAAACGAGACCAGGTAACCCTACCGATTCGAGGCTCGCGCGCTCGCCGCGCTCCTGCCCGATCCGCCGCCTTGTTACTGGCCGCCGGGCTGCTGTTTGCGGCTTCGGCTGGCATCGCACAGCCGGTGCCGGCAGACGCCGTATTTAGCGATTTCAAGCCGACCGGAGATTTCCTCTTCGATCTCGGCGGCAAGACCCTGGACAATGCCGAGATCTACCTTTCCGACCGTGCTGCGGCGTATCTTGTGATCGCGCCCGAGCTCGCCTCGCCGATCTTGATCAGCCCGCGGACCCAGTCGGTCGAGAGCGTCAGCTTCATGAAGGTTTCGAAACGCGATGATGGGACGATCGATCTCCTGGCCGACGCCTCATTCGACCGGCTGGGCTCGTTCAGCATCGCTAACCAGGAAGTCGTCTTCCAGGTCAAGGGTCAGGCAGCGAAGCTGAAGGCGAGGCCTCCGCTGCTCGGCAAGCAGTATGCCGACGGTCTGCGCGGCTACAAGCCTGAGTATGCGCGCCTGGCAGACGGCTACAATCCGGCGGCTCCGTCGCTCAAGGCCCTCAAGGAGCAGGGCCAGGACGTTCGGGTGCTGGTCTACTTCGGTACCTGGTGCCCGGTCTGTGGCCGGCTGGTGCCCCGGATCATCAAGGTAGAGGAGCAGCTCGCCGGCTCCAAGGTGACGTTTGACTACTATGGCTTGCCGCAGCCGATGACCGACGATCCGGTGACCGAGCGTGAGAACGTGCGCTCTGTGCCCACTGCGGTGGTCTACTCCGGCGGCAAGGAGATCGGCCGGCTGAGCGGTGCTGATCTCAACACCCCCGAGAAGTCGATCTACAAATTGATCAACGGGGCCTGAGGGTCATGAGGCGGTGGCACGCGGCTCGGACTCGTTTTGTCGCCCAGGCGACTCGCTGGGTCACCCTGGCGCTGTTGGTCCTGCCGACGGCTGCCCTGGGCCAGCTCACCGACGATCCACTGGACGAGGAAGAGTCGTTCTACCGCTTTGGCTTCGAGATCAAGGGCCACCTGCGGGATTCCGAGTCGGCGCGTTTTCCGAGCCCGTTCCCGTTCCAGCCGTCGTCGATCCCGGCCGGGCAGGATCAGGTCTTCCTGGAGACGGTCGAAGACGGTAACCATGTCGAGCTGTCGGTCGTGACTCTGTGGTTCGAGGCGCGCTGGAAGCCGTGGCTCACCGCCAAGCTCAAGGTCGACTTGGTCGATCGGTACGACCGCAACCCGACCTCGGAAGACAACGAGTTCGATGTTGACGAAGCCTGGCTGCGCTTCGGTACTGAGACCGAGCCCGGCGAGTTGCCCGACAAGGGTTGGGGAGCGTATCTGAAGCTCGGCAAGATACCCAAGTTCGAGCGCCAGGACGACCGTCACTTGGAGAGCTACGGCGTGGTGGCGACGGCCTTCAACCGGGCCGAGGATGTTGGCTTCGAGGGCGGCGTCGACTTTGGCCGGCGGTTGTACCTCAAGACATCCTTCACCAGCGGCAACCCGCTCTTCTTCCGCGATCCCAATGCTCTAGCAGGGGACAACGGCACCTCTAACTTGCGACAGCCGAACCCGGTGCTCGAATTCGAGACCGGCTTCCCCATCTTCTACGACGCCGATGTCGAGGACTACGACTTCCAGCACATGGAGACCGGCGTCGGCCTCGGGCTGCGGCTTGGTGACGAGAACGGTCGTATCGGTGCTGATGTACTGGCATGGGTCTTCAATCGTGAGTTGGCCGATACGGTCGATTTCACCGGCTCCTTTTATGGCGGCGACCTCGACATCCTGCGCGGGCCGCTCAACCTCTTTCCGTTGCCGATCAAGACCGAGGAGAAGACGGAGTGGGGCGCCAACGTGTGGCTCTACGCTGGCGGCTTCACGTTCTTCGGTCAAATCGTCGAGCAGGACCTGGCGGGCCTGCCGCGCGACGGCCAGGAGGTCGAAGTCTCCTACACCTTCGATCTGCCCTACACCGTCGGCTTTGCTGGCCGGCAGCTGTTCTCCTACATCCAGCCGGCGATCCGCTACTCGCGCCTCGATCCGCAGTTCAGCAGCGAGAATCCCTTTCCTGCCCCGAGCGTCTTCTGGGATTGGGAGAAGATCGATGCCGGGCTGCGTGTCGGCCTGCTCGAGAACACGGTCGACCTGACTGTGGAGTGGAACGACAACACCTTCGTCCGCGCCGGTCGTGACGAAAGTGCCGACGAGTTCCTGGCGACGATCCGTTGGGAGATGGACTGGACTCGGACCCGCTGAGCCGACGGCGCCGCGTTTCTGCTGGCGACTGGCTATCGGCCTGGTCCTGCTCGCTGTCCTGCCGGTAGCGGGGCAGGACCTTAGGGCCCTGAACGACGACCTGGGCAAGGCCCTGCGGGCCGAGCAGTGGCAGAAAGCGGTCGAGATCGCCGGGCGCATCGTCCGTCTGCAACCGGAGGATCCCACGGCGCACTACAACATGGCCTGCGCCCTGGCCCTGTCGGGACGCGAAGAGGTCGCCATCATGGCGCTGCGCAGCGCCGCCGAGCTCGGCTTCGCCTCGCTCGAAACGCTCCGCCACGATACGGACATCGAGTCGATTCGCGACCATCCTGACTTCCCCGAGTTGGCGCAGAAGATCGCTGCGACCCACCAGCGCGAGCTCGAGATCTTCCGCCAGCGTGTGGCGCAGAGTGAGCCCCTGATCTTCGCGCCGCCCACGGAGGGCGAACCGGGGGCCGAGCCGGTGGAGCCGATGCCCCTCGTCGTCATGCTGCACGGCTCCGGCGGCCAGGCGGGGCGGCTGGCAGATCTATGGCGCGAATCGGCAGCGAAGATCGGTGCGGTGCTGGTGACGCCCGAGGGCTTCGAGCCGCGCGGTAAGGGCTTCCGATGGTCGGAACCGGAGCGCACGACCCGCCGGGTCCTGCACGCCATCGACTATGCCGCCGAGCGTTTTCCGATCGATCGGCAACGGGTGATCGTCGGCGGTTTCTCCCAGGGCGCCTCGATGGCCCTCTTCAGCAGTGTCCTGCAGGCCGGGACATTTGCCGGCGTGATCGCCATCGGTGCCTGCAGCGAGGAGGGCTTCGGACTCGGGCAAGGACCAGCGTCGCGACCTCTGCCGATCTATATCGGTATCGGCTCCGAGGACCGCGCCCACCCCCACTGCCGGCCGATGGCGAAGCGCTATCGAGACGCCGGCTTCGACGTCAAATTGAGGGTCTACCAGGGCTACGGCCACGTCTTCCCGCAGAACTACCGCTGGGAGTTCGACCGTGCCCTGGTGCACATCCTTGGCAAGCCGGCTCGGCGCTGAGCGCCGAGGCGATCAGTTGGGGACTCGAGAAACAGCCCACGCCAACAGGCATCGTTGATGCAGCAGCCCTGCCTCTACGGCGGCCGAATCGGCTTCTATCGATTCTGCAGACCCCCTCTACGGCAGCCGTATTCTGCTCTTGAGTAGAAGATAGGCGAACGGTGGCGTCGGACTAGCCGCTTCGCCGCCGGCGGGCTCGCCGCGCGATACGCAGGCCCAGCACCGCCACCAGCAGAGCGACCTGAAACAGATAGATCGGCTTGTCCGCCACCAGGCGGGCATAGGTAGCGAGGAAGGTGAGGAAGATCAGGTAGCTACCGATCGTATGCACGGACTTCCACACGCGCGGTCCCACCCAGGCTGTCGGTCGGTCGAAGGAAGTCACCAGCATGAAGAGGATAAAGGCGTAGAGCACACCGGCGCCGGAG
>JBCCGX010000321.1:0-9315 GCA_039029035.1 Acidobacteriota bacterium
CCGCTGCTGCGCATCGGGCACGATCGCTTCTTGCCAGGACTACGCAAGCTCGTGGAGACCGTCCGCCGGGCAAGTCATGGTCGCACCCGTTTGTTCATCCAGATCATCGATTTCCTCACCATCCGGCGCCGTCCCGAGCCGGCGAAGTACTTCGGGCGCTATCTGAAGATCACGGATCGCCATCGGCAAGCCTTGGGGGAAGCGCTGACCGATGACGAGATCCGTCATCGCCTGGCCGAGCTGTCCGAGGAACGCCTGGCCGAGGTGCTGGGGGAACGTGAGCTCGAGGCGTTGCGCTTCGGCTATCGCGAGCGGGTGACCGACATGGAGCTGGAGCACGTCCGGGAGCTGCCTCGGGTGCTGCCGGATCTCTTCGCCAACGCGGCGCAGCGGGCGCGAGCGGCAGGCTTCGACGGCGTCGAGCTGCACTTTGCCCACGCGTACACCATGGCGTCTTTTCTCTCGGCGCTGAACAACCGGCCGGATGACTACGGCGGATCGCTCGAGAATCGCGTGCGTCTGCCGCTTGAGGTCTACCGCCGGGTGCGGCAGCGCGTCGGTGACGACTTCACCGTCGGTTGCCGCTATCTCTCCGAGGACTGTCTCGACGATGGCAGCACAGTAGACGATGCCTGCTACTTCGGCGTCGAGCTGGCGCGGGCAGGGATGGATTTCCTCTCCTTGTCGCGTGGTGGCAAGTTCGAAGACGCCAAGCAGCCGAAGATCGGGCGCGCCGCCTATCCCTACACCGGGCCTTCCGGCTATGAGTGCATGCCGACGGCGATTTCCGACGCCCATGGGCCGTTCGGGCGCAATCGCGAGCCCGCGGCACGGATCACCGCCGCGATCCGAGGGGCGGGCCTGAAGACGCCAACCGTCGTCTCCGGCGGCTTGTGTACTTTCGAGCAGGCGGAGGAGATCCTCGAGCGCGGAGAAGCCGACATCGTGGCGGCGGCCCGCCAATCCCTCGCCGACCCCGATTGGTTTCGCAAGATGCGCCTCGGCCACGGGGCTGAGATCAGACGATGTATCTACTCCAACTACTGTGAGGGTCTGGACCAGATGCACAAGCAGGTCACCTGCCAGCTGTGGGACCGGCTCGATCTGGACGAGCCGGACAGCAAACGGTCCAGCGACGGCAAACGCCGCCTGACGCCGCCCGCCTGGGAGCCCCGCACACCTGATTGAAGGGCTCCTACTGACATCGTCTTGTCAGGAGCACGGCCCCACTGACAGGCTCCTGACAAGACGCTGTCAGGAGGACCCTGGCATGATCCGTACATCCCGATCGCGGGAGTTCCCATCCACTCGAAATCAAGGAGATCGTCATGGATTCGCAAGCCCTCGTGCAAGAGCTCAACTCCGCCAAGGAGTACTTCGATCGCTCGACCCGTTGCCTGACCGAAGACGATTCGACCTTCGCACCCAGCGAGGGCTCGATGACGACGGCGCAGCAGGTCGCTCACGTCGCCCAAACGGTCGATTGGTTCTTTGAGGGAGCGTTCAGGCCCGAGGGCTTCAGCATGGACTTCGAAGCGATGGGCAAGGAGATCATGCAGGTCGAGTCCCTTGCTGCGGCGCGCGAGTGGCTGGATCGTGCCTTTGCTGCGGCGATCGAGACCACGACCTCGAAATCCGCCGAAGAGCTCTCCCACCCCCTGCCCGAAGGACCGATCATGGGTGGTGCACCGCGCTTCATGATCGTCAGCGCGATCCAAGACCACACCGCCCACCACCGGGGTGTGTTGACCGTCCATTCGCGCCTGCGCGGCTACACCCCCGTCATGCCCTACATGGAAGGCGAGATGTAGGTCGTCTCAACGGCGGCGGAGCTGGTCGCGGATCTCTTCCAGCAGATCGGCGAAGGTTTCCGCCGCCCGTGCAGGATCGTTGGCCATCGTGGTGCCGACTTCATAGCCGTTGATGGTGAGCTTCTTCTTCTTCACCCGCACCTGATCGATATCCTCGAAGTCGAGGTAGTAGGCAGGGGAGCCGGAGACGAAGCGCCAGTAAACCTTGCGGTCCGTCAGGCAGAACCCGGTCTTGCCGCCACCGGAGAAGCCGTCGTCGTAAAGGAACAAGACTCGCGAGCTGTTCAAGCTGTGGACCTGCGCGACGTTGTCGAGCTTGAAGCGCGGGATGTTCGGCGCGGCGTGGGTGCGTTGGTCAGAATAGCGTCGTAAGGCACGGCGCACGGCGTCCTTGACGATCTGCTCCCGGGTCCTTCGAACGCTGGTTGGCGGCGGCGGGGCGGTCGCTGGAGGGGCTGCCGGCGGCGGGGCTGCCGCGGGAGGTCTGGCCGCGGTACCGGTGCCTGGCTCTGGTTTGTTGCCGCCGTCCCGCATCAGCCGTTCGAGCTTCGCCTTGGCCAGATCGGTGAAGGCGCCGTTGGGGTACTTCTCGAGGTAAGCCCAGAGGTCGTCCGAGTGGTCGCTGTCTTTCACCGTGCGCCAGTATTCGAGCTCGACTTCGTCGGCAGCTTCGTTGCCGCTGCCCTGCTGGGCTGGGGGAGGGGGCGCCGTTGCGGTGCTCGTCGACTGGCCACCGCTGCCCGAATCCTTGGCACAGGCGGTTGCGAGTAGTGCCAGACAGAGCAGGGCCATCCAGCCGGTCTTCAGAGTGCCAGCGTTGCCAATCATTGCAGTCTCCTTCTTCGTTCCCCGCAAGGTACCACAAAGCACTGATCGGAGGGAGTCGTGTGGGCGCCGAAGACAGCCCGTGGCCGGCCTATTCACAGTGCTCGGCGGCGGCTCGGGCGGCGGCGAGAAAGCTCTCCAGCGAGCGCTCGGGGTGGGCGTCGAAGGTCTCTTCGAGCACTTCCAGCTGCTGCATGCGATCGGGACGGAACGTACGGAAATCGCGCCGCAGCTCGCACCAGGCGATCAGCAGCCACACCGGGCCGTAGAAGGCCATCCCCAGGGGGCGCACGGTGCGCTCCGTTGCGACGTCTTTGGCATCGCGGTAGCTGAAGCGGACTTTCTGCGAATCCCGCACCGCGCCGCGTAGCCGCGGCAGGTCGATCGTCACTTCGGCGCGCCAGGGATCACTGGGAGCGAAGAGAGCTGTTTCGCGCACCAGGTGGTCCTTGCCCGCCGGTAGCACCGCCTCCACCTTTTCGAGTGCCTGCTTTGCCGCCTTGGCGAGCTCCGGGTCAGCCCAGTTTTGCACCACGCGGACACCGAGGACCAGCGCCTCCACCTCGTCGCGGGTGAACATCAGCGGCGGCAGGTCGTAGCCGCGCAGCATGTAGCCGATGCCGGCCTCGCCGTCGATCGGTACGCCGGAGACCATCAGGTCGCGGATGTCACGGTAGATCGTACGCTCGGAGACTTCGAGCTCCCGCGCCAGGCGTTGGGCGGTCATCACCCGGGTCAGGCGCAGCAGCTGGATGATCTGGAATAGTCGATCGGCTCGGCGCATCGTGCATCTCAGTGATTTATGCCCCATAGTAGTACCATGGGGCTGCCTGAATTGGACACCGAGCGGGGACGAAATCTTGCCGTTTGAGGCAAGTTTTCATCGTCGCGAGCTGCCTTGTGGGTCGCGAGTGCCACGAACGGCCCGCTAGAACGACAACGAGCGAGAAGCACGCATGAAAATCGTCTCCATCGGCGGTGGTCCCGCCGGTCTCTACTTCGCCATCTTGATGAAGAAGGCCTCACCGGACACCGAGATCACCATCCTCGAGCGCAATCGGCCGGAGGACACGTTCGGCTGGGGGGTCGTCTTCTCTGATGACACCCTGAGTCAATTCGAGGAGGCGGACCCGGAGACCTTCGCCAATATCACCGCCAGCTTCAAGTACTGGCGCGATATCGAGACCTTCTACCGCGGCACCTGCACCGTCTCGACCGGCCATGGCTTTGCTGCGCTGTCGCGCAAAAAGCTGCTGCAGATCCTCCACCGTCGCTGCCGGGATCTCGGCGTCGACTTGCGTTTCGAAGTCGAGGTGTCGGACCTCGAGGTCTACCGTGACGCCGACCTCGTGCTCGGCGCCGACGGCGTCAACAGCCTCGTCCGGCAAGCCTATGCCGAGCATTTCGAGCCCGAGCTCGACTGGCGCCGTTGCCGTTTCTCCTGGCTCGGTACGAGCAAGCCGCTGGAGGCCTTTACCTTCATTTTCGAAGAGACCGAGCATGGGCTGTTCCAGGTCCACGCTTACCCCTTCGAAGAGGGTTTGAGCACCTGGATCGTCGAGTGCCAAGAAGACACCTGGCGTCGCGCCGGCCTCGACCAGGCGAGCGAAGAGGAGACTGTGGCCTACTGTGCGGAGGTCTTCGCTGACTACCTCGATGGCCACCCGCTGCTGGCCAATCGTTCCCTTTGGCGGGCTTTCCCGACCGTGCGCTGTGCCACTTGGCGGCACGAGAATGTCGTGCTCCTGGGCGACGCGGCACACACGGCGCATTTCTCGATCGGCTCGGGCACCAAGCTGGCGATGGAAGATGCCATCGCGCTGGCTGCGGCCTTCGAGGAGCATGGCACCGGCGACGTGCCGGCGGTACTGGAGGCTTATGAGGATGCCCGGTGGGTCGATGTCATCAAGCTGCAGAAGGCGGCGCAGACCAGCCTCGAGTGGTTCGAGAACTCGGCGCGTTACATGGGCCAGTCGCCGATCCAGCTGACCTTCAACCTGATGACGCGCTCGAAGCGCATCACCTACGACAACCTGAAAGCGCGCGATCCGCAGCTGATCAGCGCGGTCGACGATTGGTACCGTGAGCACGTTGGGGCTCCACCCACCACCGACGGTGCCTCGCCGCCGCCGATCTTCACCCCCTTCAAGCTACGCGAGATGGAGTTGGCGAATCGGATCGTGGTCAGCCCGATGTGCCAGTACAGCGCGGTCGACGGTACGCCCGGTGACTGGCATCTGGTCCATCTCGGCAGCCGCGCCGTCGGCGGTGCCGGGCTGGTGATCACCGAGATGACCGACGTCGAGGCGGAGGGGCGTATCACCGCCGGTTGCACCGGGATGTACCGGCGCGAGCACGTGGCGGCCTGGCAGCGTATCGTCGACTTCGTCCACAGCCACTCCCAGGCCAAGATCGGCCTGCAACTGGCCCACGCCGGCCGCAAGGGCTCGGTCCGCCATCCGTGGGAGGGTGCCGATGTGCCGCTGGCGCCGGAGGATGGGGCCTGGCCAACCGTGGCCCCCTCGGCGATCCCTTTCGAGCCCCATTGGCCAGCACCCCGGGCGATGGACCGGGGCGACATGGATCGGGTCATCGAAGCCTTCGTCCGTGCCACCGGCTGGGCCGAGGAAGCGGGCTTCGACCTCGTCGAGGTGCACATGGCTCATGGCTACCTGCTGTCGAGCTTCATCTCACCCCTGGCCAACCACCGCACCGACGACTACGGCGGCAGTCTGGAGAATCGCATGCGGTTCCCGCTCGAAGTCTTCCGCGCCATGCGCGCCACCTGGCCCGAGGCCAAGCCGATGTCGGTGCGCGTCTCGGCCAGCGATTGGATGACCGACGGCCGGGGTACGACGCCGGATGAGACCGTGCAAGTCGCCAGGATGCTCAAAGCCGAGGGCTGCGACGTCCTGGACGTGTCGTCGGCGGGCAACTCGCCCGAATCCGACGTCGGCTACGGTCGCATGTACCAGGTACCGTTCGCCGAGAAGGTGCGCTACGAAGCGCAGATGCCGGTGATGGCCGTCGGCGCCCTGCTCGGCGACGACCATGCCAACACCGTGCTCGCCGCCGGCCGTGCCGACCTTACCGCCATGGCGCGGCCGCACCTCCACAATGCGTACCTGACGCTACATGCAGCGGAGAAGCACGGCTTCTACGATCAACCGTGGCCGGGGCAATATCTCTACGGCATGCCGCGCCCGCCGAAACCGTCCGGGCGCCGGTAATCGAAGCAGGCCTGGGATTGGAATGCTGGGATTGAAATCCCAGGCTACGTTCTCGCGCCCCTCTGGGGCTTGCGGGCGTTCCATCGGGACGCAGGTTCGTAGCCCGGGACTTCAATCCCGGGTGGCGGGGCAGCGGCACGGTGCCGGATTATCCCAACAGATACCGCTCGTCGTACTTCACCCTATTTCGTTCGAGCAGCGAAGTCAGCTCTTCCTTATAGGAAGTCTGTCGATGATGCTTCGGCTGTTCCTGAATGTATCGGCGAACTCTTCGAACCTGGGACTGGCTGACGGAGAAAGCCCCATAACCTGCCTGCCAAGCAAACCGAAGCTCCGGATTCGCTCGGTTGATCCGTCTTGAAGAGCTGCCCTTGATGGCCTTGAGGTGCAGCGCCAGCGAAGGTTCAGCTCGCAGGTTGACGAGGAGGTGAATATGGTCCGGCATACCGCCTACGGCGAGGAGAACCCCTTTCTGCTGTCGAACGATTCCACCGATGTAGAGATAGAGCGGCTCCTGAATCTCAGGAGAAATGAGAGGGTGACGCTCTTTGGTACTGAAGATGAGATGGTAGAGGAGATTGGTATAGGTGTTGGCCATGGCTCGTCTCGGTGCTCCCTGGGATTAAAATCCCAGGCTACGTTCTCTCGCCCCTCCGGGGCTTCCGGGCGTCCCATCGGGACGCAGGTTCGTAGCCCGGGATTTCAATCCCGGGTGGCGGGGTAGGTAGGCGTCCGAGCTCCGGTAGCCGATGACAGGCCTGGGATTGAAATCCCAGGCGGCGGGGTTGATCGGCAGCGTCCCATCGGGACGCAAGTCCGTAGCCCGGGATTTCAATCCCGGGCTGGCACCCGGTACCTATTCAAAAAAACTTCGTCCCTGAGCGGACGGGGCCGGCCAGAGGTAGGACAGGGGAGGGCGATGCATCGCCCACTGGCAAGAGATTTGGATGGGCCAACTGGCAGGTCATGGGAAGGGAGCCGAGCCCGCCCGCTCAGGGACGAAGGCGAGAGAGCAGGCTCCTAAGGGTGGGCGAGGCGCAGGCGCCAGCGTGCAGGGCGCCCGGTGACGTCAGGCAAGACGCGTTCTGGCAGGCCGTAAACCTCGGCGCCGGCCAGCGAGAGAGCGTGGATCAACAAGCTGTCGAGCCAGCGAGAAATCTTCCGCATGAGTGATCTCCGAGTAGAAGTCGTGGTGGGAAGCGAGGGCGGGCGACGCCCACCCCCGCATGGCTTCGGACGATTTGGCATCACTCTTTCGATTCGTCGCTGTCGTCCGCCTCGCGAGCGGCTTCGATCTGGCTGACACGCAGCTTCTCGGTCAACGTGGTCTCGCCGGAGACGGTGATGTAGGGGCGCATCAGAGCGTAGGTCTTCTCGCCGATACCGCGCACCAGCATCAAGTCGCCCGGCGATTTGAACTTGCCGTTCTCCTCGCGAAACTCGATGATGCGAGCCGACAGCGACGGACCGACCCGGGGGAGCAAGGCCAGCTGGCTGGCGTCGGCTTCGTTGATGTTGACCTTCTGCGACTCGGCGGCAAAGGCGGCCGAGCCGGCCAGGACGAGGGTGGCGAGCAAGAGAGTGCTGAATAGAGATGTCATTCGCTGCATGGTTTTCTCCTTGGAAGATCGGTCTGCGTCGACGCTCGACGCGGCGTTTTTGAGTCGTTTCGAGAATCTCCGATCGGTCGCGATCGGAGGGTGGCCGCTGTGGCCGTTCCTTCCCTGCAATGTCCGTCGTGGTTTCTTGCCGCCGCACCTCCTTTCGTGGTTGGTCGATGCGGGGCCGGTATTACAAGCCGCTTGCCAGGTTCGCTTTGGGTTCTTAAAGCGAAGAAAATAAAAGGCTTGTTCTAGGTCATGGAGAATCGCAGCAGGCGGGTGATGTCAAAAGATTTTGCGCTCCGGGAGGCTGCCGGACAGGCGTCGGGCGGCATCAGCCCTTCCGTTCGGGGCGCTGAGCCGGTGTCAAAAGATTTGGACCCCGCGCAAATTCCTTTGCGAAGGAGGGGGCGCCGTTCAGCTCAGATCGTCGAAGCCCGGGGCCAGGGTGCTCGCCATGCGCTCCGGGCGGTGGATGTTCTGGCTTCGCATCCAGACATCCGCTGCCTCGACGTGGGCGGCACCGGCCTCACCGCCGGTCAGCTCGCCGAGACGGCGCCGTGCGGCGGCGCCATGCAGCCGCATGTCAGCTCCATCGAATCCCTTGACGGCTTGCGCGAGGTGCTCGCGAGCCCGCTCTCCGCGGCCCTCGAGATGGTCGCAGGTGCCCTGAATCAGATCGGCCTGGGGTTGGCCGTAGGCGAGCCGCTCACGGCGGATGCGGGCCGCGGCCCGGCGGGCGATGCGCAGCGCTCTGCGTCGTTCACTGCCGCCTGCGGCAGCCAGGGCACAGCGAGCACGCAGAAAGTAGCCCTCGACCCGCGCCACCTGGATCCGCGGCACATAGGACCTGCGGACGGTCGGCCACTGCTCGAGCATGCGGCGGAACGCCCGTTCGCCGTCGCCACGGTAGAGATCGGTCGCTCGTTTCGACAGCATGCCGTTGAAATGGACGACATGAAAGCCTTCTTGGGACCAGTTGCGTAGGGCTCTCTCCGTCTCTTCGACACAGGCTTCGGGCTCGTCGATCGCCAGCCAATAGATCCCCAGACGGGTCCTGAGATTGGCACCGGCCAGGACATTGCCGCGCTCGTCGGCTTCCGCCAGCAGGTCGGGCAGCCGGCGTGAGATCTCGGCCAGCTCGCCGAGATGCATCAGTGCCGAAAGGTAGTAGCGCCGGACGAAGGTCACTTCCCAGATCGCGCCGGTGCAGCGCTCGGTCAAGAGCGCCTCGGCTTCGTCGCAGCGCTCCGCCGACATCTTCCACTCGCCGAAACAGTAGGCCATCAAGCCGGCGTGTAGGTGGCAGAGGCCGTTGGTGAGGGGCTCGTCGGCCAGGCCGGCGAGCTCCTCGGTGCGTTCCAGCAGCCGGGTGGCGCGTTTGCGGTGGCTGACACCGGCGGTGGCGCGGTAGCTGACTTCGAGGCCCATGGCGCGGGCCACCCGCAGTGGCTCCCCGACATCCAGGGCGAGGCGGAGCTGGCGGGTCTGGAAGTCGGCACCACGGATGGTGTCGGCGGTCGCCAGGCTTGCCGCGGCGGTGTAGCAAGTGTCGATCCGCAGCAGCTCCTTGGGGGGGATCTGGTCGGCCGAGCGAGGTTCGAAGGTCAGACCGCGGAGACGCAAAGCGAGGCGTAAGCGTTGCCAGAGGAGGGAGAGCAATGCGCCCGCCGATGTGCTCGGCATCTCGAGACCCACGGCCGAAAACAGGGCGCGTAGCTCGGCGATGCCCTGATCGAAGTAGCCCCCAGCGAGGTACTCCTGAGCGGCGCGGCTGCGGAAGCCGAGCGCGCGCATCCCTTCGGTCGCCAGAGCCAGCTCGAGGAAGCTCGCCGCCGCATCCAACGG
>JBCCGX010000322.1:0-9312 GCA_039029035.1 Acidobacteriota bacterium
CGATCTGGGAAGGGTCGGGTAACGTCATGTGTCTCGACGTGCTGCGCGCCATCGAGCGCGACGACGCGGCTCTACCGGCACTGCTGGGCGAGTTGAGGGCGGCCCGTGGAGCGGATCGCCGCTACGACACCTTCTTGGACGAGACCGAGAAGGGCTTGGCGCGCCACGGCGAGGTTCAGGCGCGCGCACGCCGCATCGTCGAGCGGCTCGCCCTGGCCCTGCAGGGAGCACTCTTACTGCAGCACGCGCCGCCCTGCGTTGCTGATGCCTTTTGTGCCGCCCGTCTGGCGGGAGGTGCCGGCCACGAGTACGGTACGTTGCCGCCGGGGCTCGATCTCGCGGCGCTCGCACGGCGGGCCGTGCCGACTGCGCCCACGACTGTGCCTGCCACTTGACCTGCTGCACGGTCTGCGGTCCGGTCATGAGCCGGTCAGGGAACGTCGACGGCATGACCCGGAGTGCCGATGAAATCGGTGATCCAAGTGAGAGTTTTTTCCCTCTCCCAGGCGCGCTCGAGCTTGTGTGACATCACCTCGAGTCGCCGCTTTCGACGGCTTTCGTCGACGTTCTGAATCCGTGCTCGGCAGAAGTCCAGCAAACCGCCTACGTTGGGTTTGTGCAGGACCTGTCGGGGATGCCGCCACCCGCCGCGCCGTTTCTCCAGCCGATCCAAGTCGGTGACGATCTTGAGCGAGATACGTGACAAGTCGGTTGGCTCTTTCGCCCCGAGGTCCGAAACCAGCTCGAGGACTGCGAAGCGAGCTGGGCTGTTGCAGGCCATGTCGATGTAGGCCGGCAAGAGGTCGGGGCGCTGACGAGCGGTCAGCTCCATCATGGCGACAAAAGTAGCTCGCATGGGTGCCACAGGAGCTCTCATGACGGGTCCCGTCCGGCAAACAGTTCGCGGGTTGCCCGCGGGGCTTTGTTCAGAATTTGTGCGTTTGTCGAATGGGGCCTCGGTGCGAACGGTAGAAGGTCTCTTTCTGACACGCACTGCTTCTGATAAAAATCCAAATCTCTCATTTTTCCTCATCGACCTCTCTAGGATCCGATCAGATTCTCTGCGGAAGCGACGCTTGCGGTGTTCTCGTTAGCTTGGAGAGCGGTTTCGTGTGCCTGTCGACAGTCCGGGCCCAAAATAGAATTAATGGTCAATGGGTCTGGTCTTTCAGGGAGATCCAGGCGCGAGATATCGAGTCGAGTCGCTCCAAGGGCGCACCGAAGGTCTACAGAACGTCTTCAGTGTCTCTGCGTATTGTGAATTCCATGGATGGACTTTGATCTATCAGGCTCACTGCGATGCTCTACAAATCTACAGCTAAAGGTTCAGGATCTCTGCGAGTCGTGGAAAGCGGTTGCGAAGTTCCACTCGTGCGACGGCAATGATCTGACAAGCCGGTTCTCTTTTTGTTAGATCGGTTCTGGGAGCTTCTCATGCGGTTGTTTCGAATGGGATTTGGCCTGCTTTCTTGGCGAGAAAAACTGCTCCTGAAATCGTACGCACGTTGGAAGGAGTTCGCCAAGATTCAACCGCTTTATCAACATTTACTTTACCGGCCGGTAGGCGATAGCTTGATTTTCAGCCGAGGTGCGTCAGGGCAATTCCGCGCTGACTTCACGCCTTGGTAAAGGGAGATTCCAATGAATCCACGCTGTATCGCCGCCTTTCTGTTGGTTGCTTGCTGGCTGGCTCCGGTAGCCCAGGCAGAAACCGTCGACGTGTCACTGTCTTGGCTACCGCAGTGGATCGTCGATCTGACCGAGTGGATCTGTGCTATCCTCGGCACAGAGAATCCGCCCAATACGACTCAGAACGTGGGCCCGATCGCAGTACCGACGGGCTAGCTCAAAGCAGGCTAGGCGCGGGGAGATCGTTCCCGCGCCTAGTTTGGCGCGAGAGGAAGAGATCTGGTGCAAAGCGAAGAACACATCAGGCGACTTGTCCGAGAGCTCGACTTACCTGATCAGGCCGAGCAAGTGATTCAACGGCCGAAGTATTGGACGGCAGCTTTCTCTTGGCTCTACTTCGAGCGTTGCGACGAGTTCATCTACGATGACGCCCAGGCGGGTTTGCGCGTTGCCGAAGTGGCGCCGGAGCTCGCTTCCCTAGTCGCGAAATTCAGTCGCGAGCCAGAGCCACTGGGCTCCCTTTGGGTCCGTGCACTGGCGGTCTTGGCCAGTGGTTATCGAGCAACCGGAGAGCTCGATCAGGCGGAGGCAACTTACTCTGAAGCGATGCAGGTCGCGCGGCGAGAAGGTATTCCTGATGCAGAGTGGGCGAATCTCTTGTTCCGAGTTGCGGTGCTCAGAAGCGCTCAGAATCGGCTGGACGAATCACGCCATCTGGCGGGCAAGGCTGTGGCGATCTATCGAAAAGCGACGGCGGAGGTCAGGCAAAGACATCTCGGCGAGGCACTGACAATTCGTGGTTACTCGCACGCAATGGGTGGCGACTGGGCACCGGCGATGAAGGATTGGTCTGAAGCGCTCTGTTGTACCGATCCGAAAAAGAGGCCCCGAGTCTACTACTGTGCCTCGCTCAATCTCGCTTGTGGGCTGGTGGCAAAGACGATCGATTCGCGTTCTCTATCGGCGATCGAAAGGTGTTTGAGACAAGCCCGGAAGTTCTTGAGCAAGCGGCCGCGCTCGACCCACAAGCTGCGTTTGATCTGGCTCGAGGGGATGATCATGATCCGTTTCGGATCGACCCGGAGAGGTCAGGCGGCGCTCGAGGCTGCACGACGCGGGTTCATCGCGATCGGCGCGCCGTTCGATCTGGCCCTGGTGTCTCTCGTCTTGGGTAGATACCTGAGGCAGAGTCATCAAGTGAACGAGTTGAAAGCTTTGGCTGTCGAGACGCAACATCAGGTCCGGCTCATCTGTTCCGATAAACAGACTAACGAGGCCTTGATGATCTGGAAAGAAGCCGTTCTGACGCGGGCGCGGGCCAGTGAGAGCTTCAATGCGGCTTGGCAGGTCGTACAGCAACGTGGCTTCGCATCGCGCAGCATTCCGGGAGCTGGGTAGCTACCGCCCAGCTAGGCCGAAGAGGTGGTCAAGGCACGAACCGGTAGCCGACGCCGCGGACGCTATGGATGTGGCGCGGACGCCAGGAGTTTTCTTCGAAGGCTTTGCGCAGAGAGACGATGACGTTGTCGACCACCCGTGTGTTGGGATGATTGGGTAGCTCCCAGACCTTTTCTAGCAGCTCGCGCCGCGTGATGACCTGGTTCGGGCGCTCGGCGAAGAGCTTGATGACCGCCAGTTCCTTGCGGGAGAGCTCGATGACACCCTTGCGGGTCTTCGCCTGCCAGGTCTTGAAGTCCACCCAATAGGCGCCGAAAGAGAAGCGTGCCTCCGGTGCTTCGGGGCGTGGCTCGACGGCCTGAGGGACTTCGCTGGGAGCATCGTTCTTCGACCACTCGGCGCGGCGCAAGAGGCCTTCGGCGCGGGCCAGGAACTCGGCCAGGTCGAAGGGCTTGACCATATAGTCGTCGGCGCCGGTCTTCAGGCCGTAGACGATGTCGTCCGGTTGGTCGCGGGCGGTGAGGATGAGAATGGCGGTGAAGTTGCCGTCGTCACGCAAGCGCCGGCAGACCTCGAAGCCGTCGACCTTGGGTAGCTGGACGTCGAGCACGATCAAGTCGTAAGGCTGGCGCGCTGTCATGTCGAGGGCGATCTCGCCGTCGAGCGCCAGGTCTGCCTGGTAGCCCTTACGCTCGAGGTTGAACACCAGACCTTGGGCGATCGCCTCTTCGTCTTCGACGACGAGGATTCGCGGTGCTCGCTCGTTGGCCGACATCAGGCGCGCGCTCCGTCAGCCACCTCTGATCCTTTGGCGGGTGGCTCGCCAGCGGATCCGGCTCGGACCCGTGGCAGGTGGATCTCGAAGCGTGTCCCGGGCTCTTCGTCGGTCGACAAGGCGCGGATCGTGCCGCGCATGTCCTCGACCAGGCCACGAACGATCGATAGACCGAGTCCGGTGCCGCGGCGGCGGTTGCCGATCTCGCGGCTCAGACGATAGAAGCGGTCGAAAATCTTCGGTAGCTCGCGCTTGGGGATACCGATGCCATTGTCGGCGACGATGATCTCGGCCTCCGTACTGCCGTCGCGCACCTGGCAGAGGATCTTGCCACCGTCGCCGGTGAAGCGCAGGGCGTTGTCGATCAGGTTGTCGAGGATACGCTGCAAAGCTTCGGCGGACGCCATGACGGTCGAGCGCGTGTCGACCTCGAAGCTGAGCTCGATCTGGCGCAAGTCGAAGCGCGCTAGGGCGGCCTGTTGGTAGTCGGCGAAGAAAGCCTCGAGGTCGACCGGCTGGAACTCTCTCGAGTCGCCGCCGGCGAGGATTCGGCTCGACTCCAGCAAATTGTCGACCAGGGTGCCGATACGTTCGGTCTCGCGCACGATGTAGCTGATGAAACGCTCCTGGTCCTGGGCGCGCAAGTCGCCCTGCTGCAAGGTCTGGGCATGCAGCTTGATCGCTGCGACCGGCGACTTGAGCTCGTGGCTGACGTTGGTCAGGAAGTCGTCCTGTTTGCGCGAGTAGCGGCGTTCGGAGAGGGTGACCGCCAGCAGAAAGGTGAGGGCGACGAGGACGAGGAAGAAGAGCCCGGCGCCGCTGGTGGTGACGAACCAGTGGAATTGGTTCCACTCGAAGCCCAGCTTCGACACCATCTGGTTGATCTCGCTGTTGAAGCGCTGGACAACAACGACCCAGAAGACCAACAGCGCCGTGGTGACGGCGATCGCCGCCAGGTAGATGAGGTAGAGAACCAGAGCGTGTGAGGTGCTGCGGCGAATCATTGGCTTGATCTCTTCAGTGGCTCCGGCTCGCGGCACCGGAGACGCTACGGACGTCTCGAATGGTACTGCAAGACGCCGCCGAGAGCTTTCTGACAAAAGTGTGACACTTCGGTGGGTTCCCTGACAATCCGTGGGTGAATCCTGACACAGAGGCGCTTCTGTGCTGTGACGACCAGCGACATAATCGTCAATGTCCGGAGGGGAGCGGCGCCCGCCGCCGAGTCCCCCTCGTGCCAAGGCCGCAAACCGGTACAATCGACTCACGACTCAAAGAAGGGGTCTGTCTGTTGCGGATCGGTGACGAGCAGATCGGTGACAAGCAGATCGGTGACAAGAGGTACCCAGACGGTGAGCGGTCGGTCCCTGACCGGCACGAAGCCGTCGGTATGGCGGAGGAGAATCCTTGGCGATCAGAACGCTCATTGTCGACGACGAGCCGCTGGCCCGCGAGAAGCTGCGAGGTTTTCTCGAGAACGAGACCGATGTCGAGATCCTTGGCGAATGCCGCGATGGGCGCGAAGCCCTGGAGACGATCGAACGCGAACGACCGGACCTGGTGTTTCTCGATGTCCAGATGCCGGAGATGGACGGTTTCGAGGTGCTCGAGAACCTCGAAGCGGATCCGATGCCGGTCGTTATCTTCGTAACTGCCTATGACCAATACGCCCTCAGAGCCTTCGACGTCCACGCCGTCGACTACCTGCTCAAGCCGTTCGATCGGAAGCGCTTCGCCGAAGCCTTGGGGCGCGCCCGGACGGATGTCGAGCGCCAGCAGGTCGGCAGCGTCAAACAACAGCTCATGGAGCTGCTGCAAGAGGTCGAGAGCCGCCGTGCGAAGTACCCCTCGCGGCTGGTCATCAAGACATCGGGGCGAGTGGTCTTTCTCAAAGTCGACGAGATCGACTGGGTCGACGCGGCGGGTAACTATGTCCGCCTGCATTCCGGCAACGAGTCGCACATGTTGCGCGAGACCATGGGGCGGCTCGAAGAGCGCCTCGATCCGGAGAAGTTTCTGCGCATCCACCGCTCGACGATCGTCAACATCGAGCGCATCAGCGAGCTGCAGCAACAGTTCCACGGCGATTACCTCGTGGTGCTCAAGAACGGCCGCCGATTGACCCTTAGCCGCAGCTATCGCGATCGCATCCAAGACCTACTGAACCGTTCGATCTAGATCGACCCTTAAGCTTCGCTCCGAGATTGGAACCGAATTCATGACCCTCGCCACCTCACCGGCTCCGCCGCAAGCCATCGAACGCGACCGCAAGCTGGAGCACATCCAGCTAGCGCTCGAGGATCGGATGCAGCACGAGAGCCGGTTCTTCGAGCGCTACCGCTTCGTCCACGAGGCTCTGCCGGAGCTCGACATGGCGCGGGTCGACACCTCGGCGACGTTCCTCGGCAAGCCGCTGGCGGCGCCGCTCCTGGTCTCGTGTATGACCGGTGGCACCGGCAGTGCCGCCAAGATCAACCACAACCTGGCTCTGGCAGCCGAGCGCGCCGGGATTGCCATCGGCGTCGGCTCGCAGCGCAAGGCCCTGGAAGATGCCGAGACCGCGGCGACGTTCGAAGTCAGGACTCTGGCGCCGACGGTCCCGCTGCTGGGCAATCTCGGCGCCGTCCAGTTGAACTACGGCTACGGCCTGGCCGAGTGCGAGCGGGTGGTCGAGATGATCGGCGCCGATGCGCTGGCGCTACATCTGAATCCTCTCCAGGAAGCGATCCAACCCGAAGGCCAGTGCAACTTCGAAGGGCTGGTGGCGAAGATCGGCGATCTCGTTGGCGAGCTCTCCGTGCCGCTGGTGGTCAAGGAGATCGGCTGCGGTATCTCGGGCGCCACCGCCAAGCGGCTGGCGGACGTCGGGGTGCGCTATATCGATTCGGCCGGCCTCGGCGGCACCAGTTGGGCGCGCATCGAAGCGGCCCGGGCGTCGGATCTGGAGCTCGGTGAGCTGTTCGCCAACTGGGGGGTGCCGACCCCACAATCGATCCGCGAGCTGGCGGCGATCGAAGGCATGACGGTGATCGGCTCGGGCGGCGTTCGCTCCGGTATCGACGTCGCCAAGGCGATCGCCTTCGGCGCCGACCTAGTGGGGTTGGCGCAGCCCTTCCTGGAGGCGGCCATGGACTCCGCCGACGCGGTCTACGAGCGCATTCAGCGCACCTTGCTGGAGCTTCGGATCACGATGTTCTGCGTCGGAGCGCGAACCCTCGCCGAGCTGCGGCGGGTGCCGCTGGTCGAAGGCTCGTAAACCCTGGTGGAACGAAGCGTTAGCGAAGACGAGACCCCGCTGAGATCACCGATTTGAGACCGAAGATTGCCGCAAGAAGACGACCAAGGATGCATCGAACGATGAACGAAAGCTTGTCCGCTCTCTCTCTCGACTCGTTGTCCGTCAACGACCTATCCTCGGAAGCGGTCACCGCCCAGGCGGAACGTGAGGCCCTGGTCGATGCGCTGGCCCGTGAGCAGCTGCGCTTCCACGAGCTGCCGCGCTACCTTTCGGCGCGCGAGAAGGCCGAGGTGCGACGCCTGGCCCTCGAGCAACGGACGGGCAAGAGCCTCGAGAATACCGGACGCTACACGTTCGACGCCGAGCGTGTCTCACAGCAGAACTGCGAGAACCTGATCGGCGTGGCGCAGATTCCGGTGGGAGTGATCGGGCCGCTCAAGGTGCGTGGGGAATACGCCCGCGACGAGGAGCTCTACGTGCCCCTGGCGACCACCGAGGGTGCCTTGATCGCCAGCACCAACCGGGGCTGCCGGGCGTTGCGCGAGGCGGGCGGCGCGGTGGTCCGGGTCGACGACGTCGGCATCACCCGCGCACCGGTCTTTCGCACTTCGGGGATCGAAGAGACACGTCGGTTCGTTGCCTGGCTGGAGGCGAACGAGGACGAGATCCGCCGCCGGGCAGAGGAGAACTCGCGTTTCTTGAAGCTGGCCGAGATTCGCCCTTCGACTATGGGGACGACCGTTTTCGTACGCTTCAGGTTCAACTCCGGCGACGCCATGGGCATGAACATGGCGACGATCGCCTGCGATCGATTGATCGAGGATTTCATCGAGCCGCAGACCGGCGTCGAGTGCGTGTCGCTGTCGGGCAATTTCTGCGTCGACAAGAAGCCTTCGGCGGTGAATTTCCAGGAAGGCCGCGGCAAGCGCATCTTCGCTGAGGTGCAGCTCGACAAGCAGGTGCTCGAGAAGGTGCTGAAGACCAGCGCCAGGTCCCTGGTCGAGGTGCAGTACCGCAAGAACCTCCTGGGCTCGATCGCCGCCGGCTCGATGGGCTTCAACGCCCACTACGCGAATATCCTGTCGGCGTTCTTCATCGCGACCGGCCAAGATCCGGCGCAAGTGGGCGAGAGCTCGGTCGGTGTCACCTGCATCGAGCAGCGTGGTCCGGAAGGCGTCGTGGCCTCGGTTTACCTGCCCGACGTGCCCCTGGCGGCGATCGGTGGCGGCACCGGTCTCGGCACCCAGAGCGAGGCCTTGTCGGTTCTCGGCATCGAGCCCGATGCCAGCCGGCCTGGCGCCGCGGTGATGCGCCTGGCCGAGATTCTCGGCGCCACGGTTCTGGCCGGCGAGCTGTCTCTAATGGCGGCCCTGACCTCGCGTGATCTGGCGCGCGCCCACGAGCAGCTGGGCCGCAGCCGGGCGACGAGCTGAGGCGTGCCTATCGCGCCGCGTAGCGCCCTCAGGGGTGCCATCCGGAGGCTCGGCGTCGCGACCTTGCTGTGTGCCGCTGCCATAGCGCAGGCGGCGCCACAGCCCGGCGCGGTGGCAACGAGGCCGCTTGCGGTCGACGATCTCTTCGCGCTGGCCGGAGTCAGCGATCCCCAGATCAGCCCCGACGGCGCCTGGGTCGCCTACGTTGTCTCGCGGACCGATCTCGACAAAGACGAGTCCGAGGCCGCCTTGTGGCTAGCGGCGGTCGGGGACTCCTCCGATGAGCCCCGCCGTCTGACCGCGCCGGGTTACTCCGCCAGCCGGCCGCGGTGGAGCCCGGACGGGCGCCATCTGGCGTTTCTCGCCGCTCGCAAGACATCCGACGAAGAGGCCAAGACCCAGGTCTGGGCCTTCGATCTGCGAGGCGGCGATGCCCAACCACTGACCTCGGTGCAGCAGGGCGTCGGCAGCTTCGACTACTCGCCTGACGGCACCCGTCTGCTGCTCACGATCCGTGATCCTCGACCCGAGGATCTGATGGACAAGGCCGAGCGCAGCCAGCAGAAGCCACAGCCCCACGTGATCGATCGCCGACAGTTCAAGCGCGACTACGAGGGGTATCTCGATCGGCGGCGGAATCACCTCTACGTTTTCGAGCTAGCGAGCAAAAAGCTGCGGCAGATCACCTCCGGCGACTACGATGCCGCGGACGGCGCCTGGAGCCCGGACGGCAAGCTCGTCGCGTTCTCCAGCAATCGCACGGCGGAGCCTGACGGCAACAGCAACAGCGATCTGTGGATCGTCTCGGCGAGCAATACGGATCAAGGCAAGACCTTGCG
>JBCCGX010000323.1:0-9290 GCA_039029035.1 Acidobacteriota bacterium
GGCGATCGGTTGGCCAGCGACGGCCGAAGACGCACGGATGTCGATCGAGGACGTCATCACCCGTGCCTATGTGGAAGGCATCCACAAAGAAGGCAACGCGGAGAAAATCCGCTCGGGCTTTCACCAAGACTTCACCATGTTCGTCCATGCCGATGAGGGCATTTTGCAGATCACTCGCGACCAGTGGATCGCCCGAATCGAGGAAGGCCAAAGGAAGAATCCCGACCGTGAGAAGCCGGAAGTGGGGCACGAGTTCTCTCTGGTCGACATCACCGGCAATGCGGCCGTGGCGCGGGTGGAGCTCCACCGCGACGGCAAGCACACCTTCACGGACTACCTATCGCTATACCGCTTCGACGACGGCTGGAAGATCATCGCCAAGACCTTCTTCCGTCACCCTTGAGTCGCGCCGCAGGTCGGCTCCTCGAAGCGCGTCAAGGCTCGAGCTTCTTCGGTTCGGCGTCGCTGCTCAACTTGAGCACCACGAAAGTCACGTCATCATCAGCCTCAGTTCCGGCAGCCCAGGCGTTGCCGGCCTCCACCAACTGCCCAACGATGTCCTGCGCTGAGCCGCGTGCCGCCCCAGTGAAGATCTCACCGGCGCGGTCGTAGCCCAGCAGCTCGCCCTGGGGATTCAGCCGTTCAGGAAATCCATCGCTCATGAAGAGCACCGCATCGCCGTTCGCCAGATCGACGTCGGCGAGGCGATAGGGAAACGTACTGACGCTGCCCAGGGGCATGCCGCCGATCTCGATCGACTCCAGGTCACCGCATGCCGCGCGGTAGATCAACGGGAAAGGCATACCGGCGGCCGAAACCTGCAGACGGCCCTGCTTGAACTTGGCGAGTAGCAGGGCCATGTTGAGAGCACGCAGGTTCATTCGCTTGATCGCCAGGTTGGAGCGCTTGACGGTGGCGACCAGATCGGGATCGCCGCTCAAGGCGTTGAACAGACTCTTGGTGGCGGTGACCATGGTGCCGGCGCGCATGCCATGCCCGGTCGCATCGCCGACCGCGAGGGTCAAGGTGCCGTCTTTGGTGACGTCGAAATCGTAGTAGTCCCCGCCGACTTCGGTGGCAGTCGACATGTGGACCGCCAGATCGAGGCCGGGAAAATCGGGCACGCCCTGGGGCAGCATCGAAAGCTGCAAGCGCCGAGCCTCCTCCAACTCTTCTGCCTTGCGCTCGACCTCGGCTTCGGCCAGTTGGCGCCGGACTTGTTCCGCATGGGTCCTGCGCTCCTGCTCCAGCTTCTCCTGCGAGAGCTCCCGGACCCGAACCAGCTGTTGCTCGAGGTCGCGCTGGGTGAGCGCAAAGCGTCGCGACAGGTAGATCGACATCGAGACGATCAGGATCAACACCGACACGAAAGGGGCGACGAAGGTGAGGGCGGTGACGCGGGGCAGGAATCCGAGGTTTGCCAACAGTCCGCCGCCGAAACCGAAGGCCACGCTGACGATGCCGAGCCCGACGATGCGCGCTCCCGGCTCGCGCCGTAGGACCGCTGTCACCACCGCCCGCGACATCTCCACCACCGAGGCGAGCATGAGCAGAAAAACCCCCGGCATCCCGTCTCCGGGACGCAAGACGGCCCACAGCAAAACGGCGGCAGCCACCGGTGCCGACCAGCGAACCGCCCTCGGCAGTCCCTGGCCGAAGACTCGGTGGACGAACAAGACACCGAAGACCGCGAAGGCGACGCCACCAGCGTTCATCGTCGGTTCCGCCCAGAGGACGAGACGCGGGTCGTCGACCAAGGACCGGTGCACCATCAAGAAAACGAGCAAAGCCAGGGACGTGCAAAGGCTCGCGAAGTAGAGGTTTTCGCGACTCTGCGGGCGAAAGGCGAAGAGCAAGGCGTGCAACAGCGCAAACGACAGGAAGACACCGGTGAAGAGTCCGCGGCGGCCGGCGGCGCGCCGCTGGTCCCGCATCAGAGCCGAGACGGACACGTCTGCCGAGGCCAGGCGAACCGAGAAGCCACCGGGGTAGCCGATCCAGTGATAGTCGGCCACCTTGGCACTGGTGAAGCGAATCACCAACTGGTGCCGACCGGGCTCCTGGAAGCTCAGCATGACCGGCTCCCGCCGCCAGGCGGCACGGCTGGCGGCGGGAGCCGCGTCGAGCCGGCCGATTTCGGCCAGCAGGACACCGTCGAGGAAGATCCGTGAAGCACCCTGGTGCTGGCGGAAGCGCAGGCCCAAGGGTTCGCCTCTTACTTCCGGACTCACTTGGAGCTCGGTCTTGAACCAGCCCGATCCTGTCCAATCCGCCGGCACCGCCCCCGCCTGCAAAAGCGGCGAAGCTGGCTGCCAGGCCGCTGAAGGCGCCGGCGGCACGGCGTCGGCCGGGCCGCTGGCGCTGAGGTAGAGCCAGTTCTGCAGGGGCACCTCGCCGCCAACCAGCCGCTCCGCGGTCACGGTCTCGATGCCGACGTCAGCAAAAGCCGTGGTCGGCACCAAGAGCGCTAACAAGGCCGCGACCCAGCCGACTCGGCCGGTGCGTTTGAAGGGTTGAGGTGGCGCCATCGTCCGCTGACTCTACAGCGAACACGGCGATTGGTTGCCGATCATCCCGCGAAGTCCGGTCCCCCGGGGATCCGGACTTCCGGGTCATCGACACGTTTGGCCCGAAACGAACGCGTCTCTATCGAACGCCAACTTCTAGCTGACGCACATGCAGACCCCTGTTAAGGTGCAAAAACCCTGTGGGCAATCCCCGTTGTCGCAATCGGAGTGACTCGAGCACGACCGACCGCTACAGGTCGGATCGCAGGTGGGGCTTTGGCACACCGGGCCACAGTACGTCCTGACGCCATTGCACTGCACGTAACCACGCCGGCCGATCGAGCAATTTCGATCCTGGCTCGAGCACTGACAAGGGTCTGAGGAGTCGGAACAGGAACGATTGCTGTAGTTGTCGCAATCCGCAAAGGCACTACAGAAACAGCGATTGCTCTCTCCCTCGGACGAAAGAAAGCTGACTTTTCCGACCTCACCAAAATTGATCGGGTCAGTGACCTCGAAGGAGCAGTTAGCCTCGTCCGCAAGGGCCGTGACGGCATCCACCTCCTGAACAACCGCAGCGACAACATGATCCTCGACCAAGCTATTCTCGGCCATGGCGACCGACGCAACGAGCAGCAGACAAACCGCGAGACACACCTTCCTCATGACAAGGACCTCCTTGTTTAGGTTTGGGGCTCCTCGAGGGCGGCAGGAGCCCGTCTGGGCCTGTGGCTTTTGTAGGAAAAATCCTACCAGCGGCCCAAGATGCCGTCAAGCACAAAAGCCCAGACGATGTGTTCTAGCCGTCGAACTCAAGCCTTGCCTAGTCGCCGGAGACGCCGCCATCAGGCCAGGCAGGATGGCGGAGCCTAGAGTTCCTTCAGCTCGGAAACGATCCCTTGGACCGCCTTCTTACCGTCTTCGAAGAGCATCATCGTGTTGTCATACTCGAAGAGCTCGTTCTTGATGCCGGCGAAGCCGGGGCTCAGGCTGCGCTTGATCATGATCACCGAGGCAGCGTTCCACACTTCCAGCACCGGCATGCCATAGATCGGGCTACCCGGACTCTTGTCGGCAGCCGGATTCACCACGTCGTTAGCGCCGACGATGATCACCACGTCGGTGTTGGAGAACTCGGGGTTGATGATGTCCATCTCGAGCAGTTGCTCGTAGGGCACATCGGCCTCGGCCAAGAGCACGTTCATGTGGCCGGGCATGCGACCGGCCACCGGATGGATACCGTAGGTGACCTTGGTACCGCGCTTCTCGAGCTCGTTGGCCATCTCCTTCACCGTGTGCTGCGCTTGCGCCACCGCCAGGCCGTAGCCGGGTACGATGACCACTGACTCGGCGTTCTCGAGCACCAGAGCGGCTTCCTCCGCACCGCCGGAGCGCACGCTGCCGTACTCGTTGTCATCGGTACTGCCGCCGGTCGATTCCCCGGTGCCAAAGCCACCGAAGAGCACGTTGGCCAGGGTGCGGTTCATCGCCACGCACATGATCTGGGTAAGGATCAGGCCGGAAGCGCCGACCAGGGCACCAGAGATGATCAGCACGTTGCTCTGCAGCACGAAACCGGTGGCCGAAGCCGCCAATCCCGAGTAGCTGTTGAGCAGCGAGATCACCACCGGCATGTCGGCACCGCCGATGGGGATGACCAGCATCACGCCCAGTACCAGGCTCAGCGCCAGAACGACCACGGAGTACGTCGCGATGTTGGAGGCGTCCGGCACCGCGAAGGCGGTGTAGAGGCCGAGGCCGATCGAGCCAACCAGCAACAGCAGGTTCACCACATGGCGCCCAGGCAGCAGAATCGGGCTGCCCGAAATCTTGCGCGACAGCTTGAGGTAGGCCACCACGCTACCCGAAAGGGTCAGGGCACCGATGAACATCGACAGCGCCGCGGTGGCGGCACTTGCCGAGCCGACCGTGCCGGCGGTCGTCGAGCCGGCATCCTTCTCGACGACGTGGAACCAGACGAACGACGCCGCGACCAAAGCCGACGCCGCACCGCCCGAACCGTTGAACAGCGCCACCAGCTCGGGCATACCGGTCATCTCGACGCGGATCGCAGCGAAGGCGCCGATGGCGCCGCCGATCACCAACCCGAGGACGATCCACTGCAGATCGAATTGCCCCATCTCGATCAACGAGGCGACCACCGCGATGAACATAGCCAAGGCGGCGATGGCGTTGCCGCGCTGCGCCGAGCGCACCCGAGTCAGGCCCTTGAGGCCGTAGATGAAGAGGACCGCAGAGAGTAGGTAGAGGACCGGGACGAAAGTCGACTGGATGAAGCTAGAGCTCATTTTTTCTTCCGACCGAACATGCCGAGCATGCGGTTGGTCACCAGAAAGCCACCGACCACATTGATGGTGGCGAGGATGATCGCGAAGAGGCCGAGGAGACTCGAGATCTCGGTGTCCGCATGGCGCGCGGCCAGCAGCGCACCCACGACTGTGATGCCCGAGATGGCGTTGGCGCCCGACATCAGCGGCGTGTGCAAGGTCGGCGGAATCTTGGTGATGATCTCGAAACCGACGAAGACCGCCAGCACAAAAACATAGATCCCGATGAGAAGCGGGCCCAGGGTTATCGCCTCATCCATCAGCTCTCTCCTTCCAGTGCCTTGC
Source organism: Acidobacteriota bacterium (assembly GCA_039029035.1). Lineage (GTDB taxonomy): Bacteria > Acidobacteriota > Thermoanaerobaculia > Multivoradales > J023 > JAAELT01. Next base: position 5,141 of record JBCCGX010000323.1, read on the forward strand.
GGGTGAATGCGTTGTGGACCTCGCCGCCGTGGGTCAGAAGCGCGCCATCGACCACCTCGTCTTCGGTGTCGAGCTTCAACGCACCCTCATCGAGCAGCGTTTCGAGCAGCGCCCAGACGTTTCTGGCGTAGAGCTGGCTGGCGTCGACCGGCGTCTCCGCCGGCAGGTTGGAGGGGCCGAGGATCAGCACTCCACCCGCCACCACTTCCTCGCCTGATTTCGACAGTTCGCAGTTGCCACCCTGCTCTACCGCCAGGTCGACGATGACGGCGCCTGACTTCATGCCTTCCACCATCTCCGCCGTCACCAGAGTCGGGGCTTTCTTGCCCGGCACCAGGGCGGTGCAGATCACCACGTCTGCCGCCTGGATGTGCTGGGTGACGATCTTGCGCTGCTCGGCCAAGAACTCGGGTGTCATCTCGCGTGCGTAGCCGCCTTCGCCCTCGCCAGCTTCCAGCTCCGGCAGGGGGATGAACTTGCCGCCCAGAGATTCGACCTGCTCCTTCACCACGTCGCGAATGTCGGAAACCTCGACCACCGCGCCGAGACGCTTGGCGGTCGCCACCGCCTGCAAGCCGGCCACGCCGGCGCCCATCACCACTACCTTGGCGGGCGGAATGGTGCCGGCAGCGGTCATCAGCAGAGGGAAATACTTGCCGAGCCTCTCGGCCGCCAGGAGCACCGCCTTGTAGCCCGCGATCGATGCCTGGGACGACAGTGCATCCATGCTCTGGGCCCGGCTGATGCGCGGCACCAGCTCCATGGCCAGGGAGTTGACCTTGGACGACGCCAGCTGGCGGACCAGGTCGAGATTCTGCAGCGGCGCGAGGAGACCGACGACCAGCGCGTCGGCCCTGACGCTCTCGAGGTCAGCCGATTCGGGCGCCACGACCAGCAGTACCACATCAGCCTCGGTGAAGGCCGCCGTGCGGTCGCTCGTCAGACTGGCGCCGACCGACTCGTAGCGCTCGTCGGCGATGTGGGCTCCCGCCCCGGCACCGGCTTCGACCGTCACGTCGAGCCCAGCGCCGACCATCTTCTTCACCGACTCCGGCGTCGCCGCGACCCGCGTCTCGCCGGCACGGCTTTCCTTGGGAACGAAGACTTTGACCATATTCTTGCTCGAGTCCGGGAGGTTTCGATTCGAGACCGGAGATGCCTCGGGGCGATGACGACGGGCGTCCTGTGCAGGGGAACTGGGATCGTAGCGGAGCTGATCCTACCTTCGCCCTCCCGGGCCTTGCAACAACAGGCCAGAAAAACTTCGAGCGCCCCTCGATTTCGCCGAAAAGGTCTTGCCAAGCCCTTGATTACCCTTCACTTACAACAATTCGCAGCGGATCGCGAGCAGGCCGCTGATTTGCTATCCTGAGAGGCAAATTGCATGAGGAGCCTTGTGATGGAGTATCGAGACCCAGCCTCGAATATCAAACCGCTCGCCCCCTGGCTTGCCCTTCTCCTGGCCGGCGCCGTGGCTCTGTCTTCGGGCTGCGCGGTCAACCCCGCCACCGGCCAGCGGCAGCTGGTGCTGATCGGCGAGCAACAAGAGATTCAGATGGGGCTACAGGCCGACAAAGGGATCCAGTCCCAGATGGGCCTCTATCCCGACGAGGAATGGCAGGAGTACATTCAAGAGCTCGGTAGCCGCCTGGCAGCGCAGTCCGAGCGCCCCAATCTGCCCTGGACTTTTCGCGTGCTGGACGACCCGATCGTCAACGCTTTCGCCCTGCCTGGCGGTTACATCTATGTCACTCGCGGCATCCTTGGCCACTTCAACTCCGAGGCCGAGCTGGTCTCGGTGCTCGGCCACGAGATCGGCCACGTCACCGGCAAGCACGGCGTCGAGCGTGCCAGCAAGGCACAGCTGGCGCAGGTCGGCCTCGGTGTGGCGGCGGTCGCCGGGGGCCGCGAGGGCCGCCAGTATGTCGACCTCGCCGGCCAGGGCCTGGGACTTTTGTTCCTCAAGTTCAGCCGCGACGACGAACGCCAGGCCGATGACCTGGGCCTACGCTACCTCTCCCGCGGCGGCTTCGAGCCCAGGGAGATGCCCAAAGTCTTTCGCACCCTCGAGCGGGTGAGCGCTGCCCATAGCGGTGGCCGCGTGCCCGGTTGGCTGTCGACCCATCCAGATCCGGGCAACCGTGCCGAGCGCATCTCGCAACAGATCGCCAATCTGCCAGCCGACCCCAACCGCACGGTGGTCAATCGCGACGGCTACCTGCAGCGCATCGAGAACATGATGTTTGGCGAGAACCCGCGCAACGGCTACACGGTGGACAACGTCTTCTACCATCCGGACATGGCCTTTAGGCTCGATTTCCCCAAGGGTTGGAAGGTGGTCAATCAGCCGCAGCTCGTCGCCGCCGTCAGCCCGGAGCAGGATGCTGTGGTGGTGCTCTCTCTCGCCAAGCAGGATTCACCCGAAGAGGCAAACCAGGAGTTCTACCGCCAGAACAAACTGGAGCGCGGCGACCGCTACAAGCAACACTTCAACTACTTCCGCACCCAGCCCGACGCCAACCAGAATCGCATCGTCGGCCTCGCCGGCCACTTCCGCTACGCCGGCAACGTCTTCCAGCTGTTGAGCTACACGCAGGATGACAACTGGTCGCCCTACAGCCGGGCGATGGAAAACGCCGTCGGTAGCTTCCGCCGCCTCACCGATCGGCGCTATCTCGATGTCGAGCCCAAGCGCATCGACATCGTCAAGCTGCCGCGCGCCATGAGCCTGGAAGAGTTCTCGCGCCGCTACCCGTCCACGGTCGACCTACAGACCCTGGCGATCCTCAACGGCTTGGCCGAGAGCGCACAGTTGCAATCCGGGCAACGGATCAAGCGCATCACCGGAGGCAAGCTGCCGAAGAGTTAGTGCCCGGAGATATGCCCGCCTACGCACCAGCCTTCTGCGGCCTTCTCCCCCACCCACCGATCATCGTGCCCGAAGTCGGGCGCGATCGATTGATCGATTGCCGAGCCACCGAACAGGCCTGCCGGGATTTCGCCGAGCGTTGCGTCGCCAGTCGACCCGATCGGCTGTTCATGGTCTCGCCTCACTCGCCACGGCGCGGCGAGGCCTTCGGTTTATGGAGAGGTCGTCTGCAGGGTGACCTCGGCCGCTTCGGCGCCGCGGGCTCGGGTGTCGACCTACCCGATGATCCAACCGCAGCCGAGGCGCTGCGCGAAGCCGCGACGGAGCACGGCCTCGACACCTGGCAAATCGAAGGCGAACCCCTCGATCACGGTGCTGTCGTCCCCCTGTGGTTCCTCGCCCAAGCCGGCTGGGACGGCCCGACCACACTCGCCTCCCTCCCATGGCACCCGACGCCGGCCCGCATGCAGGCCTTCGGCAATGCCATTGCCCATACCTACGCCGCCCTCGAAGGCCGCGCCGCCCTCATCGCCAGCGGCGATATGAGCCATCGGGTCAAGCCCGACGCACCCGCCGGCTACCATCCGCGTGCCGTCGAGTTCGATCACCAGCTGACCGACCTCGTTGCCCAGGGAAAGCTCGGCGCCATCGCCGACATCCCTCTCGAGCTGCGGGAGCTCGCCGCCGAAGACGCCGCTGATTCGTCGCTGATCGTCGCTTCAGCCATCGGTCTCCGCCCCAGGGGCGAGGACGTCCTCTCCTACGAGCATCCGTTCGGGGTCGGCTACCTGGTCGCGGTCTTCCACGACGGCACCTAGCGCGTCCTCAAAATAGTTCCAACTGCGCGTCGTCTCCGATCACCTTATCGAAGGTCAGGCCGAGGATCGCCAGCACCGGTTCGGCCACGGGGCGGATCTGCTTTTGCACGTAGTGCTCGTGATCGATCGGGTGGCGCTGTTCTTCGGCCGGCTCGGCGCCATCGACGGTCATCAAATAGGAGATCACTCGGCCCGGCTTGCGGGACAGCTTGCGCGCCGCGGCGACGTGGGGTGGGGTGGTTGCGGTGTATTCGTCGAGGCTCTTGCGCAGGCCCTTGCGGTAGACCAGATGCTCGTCGAGGCGACCGGCGCGCAGGTTGCGCACCACGAAGGACAGGTAATCCTCGATCTCCTCACCGGCAAAGAGGCGATGGTAAAGCTCGCGCTGGACCCGCTTGGCAAGCTCGGTCCAGTCGCGGCGCACAACCTCCATGCCGGTGAAGATCACCTCGGCTGAATCGCC
>JBCCGX010000324.1:0-9281 GCA_039029035.1 Acidobacteriota bacterium
GCGCCGTAGAGGATGGTGCCGGTGGAGAACAGGCGCGGCGCGGTGAGCAGGCCGGCGCGGGCCATCTCGGCGGCGGCGAAGAAGGTGCTGGTGTCGGTGGAGGGGTCGTGGATGGTGGTGACACCGAAGGCCAGAGTGGCGTAGTTGTTCCAGTTGCGCTGCGGCACGATCTCGCTGGTGCCCTGAGCGCCGTGCCAGTGGACGTCGACCAGGCCGGGGATCAGGGTGTGGCCGCTGACGTCGACCTGGGTGGCGCCTGCAGGCACTTGCACCTCAATGCTCGGGCCGACGGCGGTGATGCGATCGCCTTCGACGACCACGGTGCCATCTTCGATCACTTCGTCGTCGTTCATCGTGATCAGGCGGCCGCCGACGAAGGCGACGCTGCCCGTGGGCACATCGGCGGTCACGTCGAAGCCGATGTCGACGCCCTTCTCGGCCGGCTCGGGCAGCTCCTCCGGTGCGCCTTCTAGGAAGGCAAAGGCCTGGTTCAGCGGCCGGGTGAAGAGCTCGGGGCCGAGGGACCAATGCAGGGTGGAGCTGTCGCCCGACCAATGGAGGTACTCGCCGGTGTCGCGCGACACTTTGCTGACCGGGATCGAGGCGGCCATGGGGCCGAGGTTGATCGCCTTCGACGCCGCCACGAAGGGGGCGATGTAGGCGTTGAAGCGCTCGCTGAAGGCGACCCATTGACCGTCGGGGGAGACCCGTATCTCGGTGGCGGCTTCGCTGGTCAGGTGGGTCCGTTCGCCGCGGTGCGTGACGTCGTCGGCGCCGAGGTCGATCGAGCGCAGGGCGCGCTTGTCCTCGGGCTCGAAGGTGGTGAAGTAGACCCGATCGTTCGCGGCGCCGAAATGCGGCCGGAAGCCGTTCTTGGTGATGCGCACGGGATCGCCACCCTCGAGGCGCATCGAGTACAGCCCCTGGTCGTGGCTGTAGAGCGGGCTGCGCACGAAGCCGCCGCCCGCTTTGCGGAAGACGACCGTTTGGCCGTCCGGCGAAGCGGTCGGCTCGACGTAGTGGCCGGGCAGGGTCGTCAGGGCGCGGCCGGTGCTGCCGGTCTGGGCCGGTGCGATGCGCACCGAGCCGAGGTTTTCGTCGTGCCAGGTGGTGTAGAGGATCGAGCGGCCGTCGCGGGTGAAGGTGGGGTAGAGCTCGGTGTGCTCGTGCTGGGTGGTGAGACGCTGCGGCTCGCCATCGGGCAGGTTGCGCAGGTAGAGGTGGCCGAGGGCCTGGAAGACCACCTGGCTGCCGTCGGGCGACACTTCGACCCAGCGCAGCATCTTGGTGTGGAAAGTGTCGGGCGCCACGTCGATCGGGAATCGGAGGGCCTCGACCATTTTGTGGGTCTGTCGGACCCGGAAGGGGATCTCGCGCAGCTCGCCACTGGCGACATCGACCCGGTGGATCTTTCCGCCGGCCCAGAAGACGATCTCGCGGCTGTCCGGCGTCCACTCCATGGTGGGGTAGACGCCGTGCACCGCCCAGGTCTCCTGCATGTCGCGCTCGAGTTGGTCGGTGATGGGCGTGTTGCGGCCGCTGGCCAGGTCGTGCACGAAGAGGGTGGTCTGGTAGCGCACCCGGCGGATGAAGGCGAGGGACTTGCCGTCCGGCGACGGGGTCGGGCGGATGGCGCCGCCGGCACCGGTGATGAAGGGCTCGATCTCGCCGGTCTCGCGGTCGAGGCGCTGGATGGTGTAGATCTGACCGTTGGGGTCCTTGTTGTATTGGAAGAACGCGCCCGGCGTGGTGTCCTGGCTGAAGTAGATGGTGCGTCCGTCGGTGGAGAAGGCGGGCTCGCCCAGATCTTTCTGGTCGTTGGGCTTCTCGTTCAGCTGCAGGCCCTTGCCGCCGCTCTTGTGGTAGAGCCAGAGCTCGCCGGCACCCAAGGAGCGACGCGAGGTGAAGTGCTTGCGGGCGGCGAGGTAGTTGCCGTCGGGGCTCCAGGCGGGGCTGTTGAGCAGACGGAAGTCTTCGCTGGTGACGGCCACCGGATCCCCACCCTCCAGGTCCATGACCCAGATGTTGTCGCCGCCGCCGCGGTCGCTGGTGAAGGCGATGCTCTTGCCGTCAGGACTGTAGGTCGGTTGCATGTCCCAGGCGAAGCCCTGGGTGAGCGCCTCCGCGTCGCCGCCTTCGATCGGCAGGCGGTAGAGGTCGCCGAAGAGGTCGAAGACGATCTCGCGGCCATCGGGGCTGACATCGAGGCTCATCCAGGTGCCGGTGGTGGTGTCGAGCTCGAGCTCGTAGAACTCACCGGGTGGGTTGTCGACGTCCCACGCCTCTTCCGTCTCTTCCGCCGCGGCGTCGGCTTTCTCTTTCTTGGCGTCTTTGCCGCGTTTGGCGAGGCTCGCCGGGGCGAGCAGGGCGGCGACGAGCAGGGCGATGAGGTAGGGTGCGAGACGGATCGATCGCATGGTGGGCCTCCGTGGCTTGAATCGTTCAGGCTGAAGGCGCAAAGTAGCAGAGGTTGGCCGGGTTGCCCAGGGAGGCGTGTGATAAAACCAGGCCAAACGAGCTCGGGAGGACGCATGCGACTTATTACAAGGGGAGACCTGGACGGCTTGGCCTGCGCGGTGATCATCACGCACCACGAGAAGATCTCCGAGATCCGGCTGGTCCATCCGCAAGACATCACCGACCGCCGGGTGGAGGTCACAGACGACGACATCATCGCCAACCTGCCGTTTCATCCCGACTGCGGCCTGTGGTTCGATCACCACCTGCTGACTTCGTCCAACCGGCGACCGACGGCGGAATTCCGCGGCCGCTACGCTCAGGCACCGAGCGCCGCGCTGCTGGTCTGGGAGCACTTCGGCAAGGACCCGCGGTTCGAGACGCTGGTGGAGGAGACCAACCGGCTCGATTCGGCCCAGCTCACCGAAGACGACGTCCTGCGGCCCGAGGGTTACATCCTCCTCGGCTACACCATCGACAGCCGCACCGGACTCGGTGCCTTCGAGATCTATTTCCGCCAGTGTGTCGAGTGGGTCCAACAGCTGCCGATTGAGGAGGTGCTGCGCAAGCCGATGGTCGCCGAGCGGGTGCAGCGCCTGCGCGAGGAAGATCGCAACTTCCGCAAGGCGCTGCTCGAGTCGTCGCGCCTCGAAGGCAACGTGGTGTTCACCGATTTCCGCTCCCAGGGCGTGTTACCGATCGGCAATCGCTTCCTGGTCTACACCCTCTTCCCCGACGCCAATGTCTCGTTGCGGGTCCACTGGGGGCCGGAGCGTGAGTTCGTCGTGGTCGCCGTCGCCCACTCGATCTTCAATCGTACCTGCAACACCAAGGTCGGCGAGCTGTTGTCGCGCTACGGCGGCGGTGGGCATGCGGGCGCCGGCAGCGCGCCGATTCCCACGGCGGAGGCGGAAGAGAAGATCGGCGAGATCTTGGCGGCGTTGCAGGCGGCGAGTTGAGTCATTGCAGTCCTGGGGTTGAAACCCCAGGCTACGCTCTGCCGTCCCGCTGGGACGAGCGCCCCGTAGGGGCGCTGTTTACTCCCCTTCCGCCTTCTCCGCCGGATGCACCAGCATGATGTGGGCCCAGGGCTCACCCGGGCTCATGATCCACGGTGCGCCCACCGCCGGTTTGGGCGAGAGGCCGGTGGTTTCGGCGGTGGCGTAGGGCAGGTAGACGACGGTGGTGCGGTTGGCGCCGGTGACCTGGCCGGTGGTGGGGTCGAAGCTGTCGACCGGACCGGTGAGGGAGTAGAGGGCCGAGTGGGGCGGCATCTCGATCTTGCCGCTTTTGATCTCGGCGGCGCGGGTGGCGAGCACTTCGTCGCGCTTCTTGCCTTCGGCCCGCAGTGCGCGGCCACGGGCCATGAAGGGTTCGAGGGCTTTGAAGTAGCAGGCGGCGTGGAAGCGCTCGTCGCTCGGGTCGTCGGCCAGGCAGATGAGGTCGCCGTCGCCCTGGCGCAGGGGAACGAGACCCTTCGTGTCGGCGGCGTAGCCGAGGACGGTGGCGCCCTCTTGCAGGCCTTCCGGCGCTGGGCTGACGGCGCCAGCGATCTGGTCTTTGGCGGCCGGGATTTCGGCGTGGGCAGCCAGAGGTAGAGCGAGAAGAGCGAACGCGAGGGTAACGAGAGTTTGAGCGATGTGGCTCCGGGGCGAGGTCGTCATGGCAGTCTCCGGCGGGTTGTTGACTTGTGGCCGCGGGGGCCCGCGCATCTTACTCGTCGTCGGCCGGCGCCGTGGTGGCGCAGCGGAAGCCGGTGTCGAGGGAGCGGAAGAAGTAGCCGCGCAGACCGGCGGCGTAGGTGCGATCGGCTAAGCGCGCCTTCAGGCTGTCGGTGAACCAGGTGCCGCCGCGGAAGCCGGCGCCGATGCCGATGTCGTTTGGCCAGCTCAGCTCCCTGGCCGGCGCCGAGCCAGCGAGGCTGAGCTGGCCGGTGCCGTTTTTGCCGGTGAAGGCTCGGCCCTGCGGGTTGCCGACGGTGACGCACTGCTCCCACAGGTTGCCACTCATGCCGAGCACGCCGTAATACGAGGCGCCGGTAGCGGTGCGCAGGTCGAACCCTTCTTCGATCGGTACCTGGGTCTCGACGTCCGGGCTGCCGGAGATGATCAAGGAGTTGTCACGCACCGGGCCACTGGCGCCGTCGCCGCCGTTGAACAGAATGAAGGTGTTGTCGACATTGCAGTTGCCCGACACCGCCACCTCGGTGGTACCGGGACCGACGATGATCTGCGCCGGCACCAGCTCGGTGTTGCCCCAGGCGTACTCGCGGGTCACCGGCAGCAAGGGGCCGCGGCAAGCCTTCTCGAACTCGAGCTCGCTCAATGGTCGCAAGCAGGCCCAGGCGGCGAAGGCGATGCCGTCGGCCCAGGCGAGAAAGTTACAGGCGCGCAGCGGCCGGCGGGCGATGCGCCGCATGCTGCGGTCGCGCGCGATGGTGTAGCGATAGGCGCCCTCTTCGTAAGGGTAGCGCTGGGTCTTGGCGGTGGTGGGCAAGTAGTTCACGAAGTCGGCGTACTCCCCCTGGGTGACGTGGCTCTTCATCACGTAGAAGGCCTGGAATCCCTTGGGGAAGGCCTCGGGGATCGGCCCGCATTGGTCGCCGCCGGCGCGCAGGGGCGGATTGGAGCGGTAGTAGAGCAGCTTCTCGCCTTCCGGGCAGTCGCCGTCGGCGTCGCCGACCTCGATCTGCGCCTCCGAGTCGACCTGATAGGCCCAGGTGCCTTCCGGGTCGTTCAGCGAGCACGAGTCGAAGAACGCCTGGTCCACCTGGCCGCGGTAGTCGCCGGCCCAGAACGGACCTTCGGGGATGTAGACCATGTTGAGGGCAAAGACCGCCACCGAGAGGTCTTCGACCTGTGGGGTGCTGCCATCGGTCAGGTGCAGGCGCAGGTCGATGTCTTTGAATTTGACGGGTCCCAGCCCCAAGTTCTTGGAGTTGCGATGGACGAAGACCCCGAGCCGCCCGTCGCCCGGCACCACCACCGCGCCCTTGGGGCAGTTGACGACCTGCTCGATCATCGCCTGGGTCCAGTCGAAGCTCCGCCGGGTGATGCGGGTCGCATCGGTCGTTGTCTCGTCGGTCGCCGTCTCGTCGGTACAGCGTAGGACTTTGATGGTGATGTCCTGGGATTCGGTCTGCACCCCGGGCTGTTGCGGCTTCTGCAGGATGGAGGAGCGCACCAGCCACCCCTCTTCGATGGGGGTGGCGCGCAAGGGTTGGTCGAAGTCGAGGCCCTGCTCGCGCAAGCGACTCGTGACCTGCAGCGGGTCGCCGCCGCTGAGCGCTTCGTCGAGCTCGGGCGAGGCCTTGACCACCGGTCGGCGCTGGAACTTGACGAACACCCACGCAGCGTCCCAATTGCCGCCGCGGCGCGTTGGGTCGAAACGCCAGGAGCCACCCCAGGAGAGACCGAACTGCAGGTCGAAGAAGCCCGGAGCCGGCGCCTCGCGCAGGTAGATGTCAGAGACCCGGATGGTGTCGAGCTCGACGCGGGGGTTGACGGTCATCGGGCCTCCGATCTTGGCGCGGTAGGTGTCTAGATTTGTCGCAGAAGCCCCAGTAGCTCTTCGCGCGAGAAGATCTTGGCGAGCTTCGGATCGTCTTCCTGCACGACGCTTTCCATCAGCTCGCGCTTGCGGTCGATGATGGCAGCGATCTTTTCTTCCAGGGAGCCTTCGGTAATCAGCTTGAAGACCTGCACGGCACGTTTCTGGCCGATGCGGTGCACCCGGTCGGTGGCCTGGTCTTCCCGCGCCGCATTCCACCAGCGGTCGTAGTGGATCACCACCGAGCCGCCGACCAGATCGATGCCGGTGCCGCCGGCCTTTAGGCTGCCCAAGAAGACCCTACAGGTCTCGTCTTCGTTGAAGCGGTCGACGATGTCGCCACGGTTCATCGAGGCGCCGGTGAGCTTGACGTAGTCGACCTCGATCTCGCGCAGGTGGCGCTCCATCATGTCGATCATGCCGAGGTATTGGGTGAAGACCACCACCTTGAGGCCGCTGTCGAGGCACTCCTGCAGGATCTCGCGGTAGAGGTCCCACTTGCCGGAGCGGTACTTGCGGGCTTGGTCGGTCTCCTTGAGTGCCAGCGCCGGATGATCGCAGACCTGCTTCAAGTAATTGAGCAAAGCGAAGATGTGGATGTACGGCAGTGGCTTCTCCGAGGTCTTGATCTGGTCCACCAGCGGCTTGCCTCGTTTCCGGATGGCGTCGCGGTAGAGCTTGACCTGCTCGGGGGACAGCTCGCAGGTGCGATCGTCCTCGATCTTCTCCGGCAGCTCGTCGAGCACCGAGGCCTTGAGCCGGCGCAGAACGAAGGGGGAGATCGTGGAACGCAGCTCCGCTAGCCGGGGATTCTCTTCCTCGGCCTCCTGCAGGCCGCGGCTGAAGCGTTCGGCGAAGGCGTCATCACTGCCCAGGTAGCCGGGCAGCACGAGATCGAACAGTGCCTTGAGCTCTTCGAGGGAGTTCTCGATCGGGGTGCCGGTCAGACCGAGCTTGATGTCGGCCGATAGGCGCACCGCCGCTTCGTAGCCCCGGGTGTCGCGGTTCTTGATGTGCTGGATCTCGTCGAAGATGGCCAGGGCGAAATGGACCTCGGAGAACTCGAGCTCGTCGTTGCGCAGGATGCCGTAGGAGGTCAGGATGACGTCGCCGATGCGTAGGGCCTCGGCAAAGTCGCGCTCCGGACCGTGGTAGACGAACGCTTCGAGGCCGGGCGCGAACTGACGGATCTTGTTGCGCCAGTGGCTGATCACGCTGGTCGGGCAGATCACCAGGAAGGTGCCGTCGTTGCCGTCCTGCTCACGCAGCGAGGTCATGAGAGCCATCGCCTGGTGGGTTTTGCCGAGCCCCATGTCGTCGCACAGGAGACCACCGAGCTGGTTCTCGTAAAGGAAGCGTAGCCAGTCGACGCCGGTCTGCTGATAGTGGCGCAACTCGCTGAGCAAGCCTTCGGTGGGCTCGAAGGGCGTGCTGGGGCTGAAGTCGAGCAATCGCTGGACGATATCGGCCCGCCGCTTGGGCCCTTCGACCTCCACCGGCTTGCCTGCCGCAGCCTGGAAGCGCAGCAGGTCCGAGGCCGACAGCCGTAGGCCTTTCTTGCCGCTCTTGGTCTTACCGGCCTTCTTCTTGATGCGTTCGAGCTCTTCGAAGAACGGTGCGTTGAGATCCACCCAGCCGTGCGCTGTCTCGAGGTAGGGCAGACCTTTCTTGCGCGCCGAGAGCATGTCTTCGAGAGAGATCGTCTGGTCGCCGAAGCCGTACTTGACCGATAGCCAATACCAGCTGCGCTCCATCGCCTCGGCCGCCACCCGAACGAAGTCGTAGTCCTTGAAGATCGCCAGGCGGCGTAGCGGTTCGTCGAGCACCATCTTGCCGGCGGCGATCTCCTCCGAGTGCTCGTCGAGGAAGCTCGGTACCTGGCTGCGCTTGAGTCGCAGCAGCTTGGGTGCTCTGAATTTACGCACCTTACCCTCGTGCTCGAGCTCGGCGAGAACCCGCAGCTCTCGGACGTAGACCAGGTTGCCGTAGCGGAACTTCTCCAGATCCTCGCCGTTGTAGAAGCGGTCCTGCCCCCGCATCTGCAGGACCCGGATCACCGGCCGCACGAGCAGATCGAGCTCGGTCTCCTGGGTGACTCGGAAGAGGGACTGCAACGGCATCGGGTGGATCGCCAGGTCTTCCTGCCCGGGGAAGCACTCGCGCAGCAGCTTGAGCGTCGCCTGCACTCGGAGGCGGGGCACGACCACCTTCACCAAGGGCTCTTCCTCGCTGCGCTGGAAGGTGAGGGTGAAGTCGCCGTTGGTCTGGTTGACCGCCGGGGCAAAGGTCTCACCGGAGGATTGGCCGACCCGGTCGCCGAACTCGCGCGTGCAGTGATAGGCCAGGCGGTACCAGAAGCTCTCCTCCCAGGTCTGCCGATTGGTCTTCATGCCGTGCTTGTTGAGCTGACGCTCTTCGGCGGTGGCCTGGAACAGGTGCAGGCGGTCGAAAAGGCCGGCACGGTCGGCGACGTCGTCGGCGTCCGAGCCGATGCGCTCGCGGAACCGTTGCCGGGCGGGCCCTGAGTCGACGTAGCGCGCCACCTCTTGCCCGTTGGGTGCGGTCACCCGGACAAAAGAGCTCGTCTCGGACTCGATGCGCGAAAGGCGAACGTCGGAGCAATGCAACGGCAAGCCGTCGAACAGCTGATGTGCCAGGCGAAACCAGACGGTGGCGGAGAAGGTCTCTTCCCAACTCTTCTCGGCGTAGAGCTTCTGCAGCTGGCCGACCCCCTTGGTCAGCGCCTTGAGGTGACTGCAGGTCTTGCGTTTGCTCAGCTCACAGGTACAAGAGCGCAGCGGTCTGGCCCCATCGGGCTGGGCGACGAAGATCGCCGAGCCTTCCTGGCCTTTGCCTTTTTCCGGTACCAGACCAATACCTAGACGGTGCAGCTCGAAATTCGTGTAATCGGCCATTCGTAATGTGTCAGCGGTTGATTGGCGTCGCGCCACGTGAAGATAGAAGGCGACGAATTTTAGCTACGCTTTGCCTCGGGCGTCAAAGCACCGCATCGGTGGCCCGTCGCCCCGAGCTCAGCCAGCTGAGCTCGAAGGCTCCGAGTGCAGCTAGCGATGCTTAGCCGCTAGCGTCAAAGCAGTTACGCCTGGGGTCGGAAAGCAGCTTGGTCTCGGGCGCCTGAGCCCGCGGTGCCGCCCTCTATCCGTCGCTGTCGAGGACTTCTTCGGCGATCTGGCGCCGCAGCTTGACGAAAGTGTCGATCTCACCGAACTCGGCGATGGCTTCGCCCAGCAGGCGCCAGGCGGCGACCGGATCAC
>JBCCGX010000325.1:0-9274 GCA_039029035.1 Acidobacteriota bacterium
AGCAGAAGGGAGTTGGCTATGCAGCGGCGTTGGGTACTCTTCATCCTGTTTAGCGCGCTGGTCTCGATGCCAGCGCTAACCACATTGGCACGCCTCGACGCTGGTGAGGTCATGGGGACAGTGAGCGACGTCGAGGGTCGCAACCTGGCCTCGGCGGTCGTGACTCTGAGCCGCGGAGACGAGGCCTGGGAAGTCCAGACCGACGAACAAGGCTTGTTCAGGATCGGTGATCTCAAGCCGGGTAACTACACCATCCAGGTCGCCCAGGAGGGTTACTCCGAGGCGGTTTTCGAGCCCGTCAACATCCGCCTCGGCAGGGTCACGACAGTCTCGGTGCAGATGAGCGAAACGGTCGAAGAGACCATCATCGTCACCAGCGAGCCGCCCGCTCCGGTGAGTCGGACTTCGGCGGGTACGCGACTCTCGGCGGGCGAGCTGGCAACGATTCCCCTGGCGAGCGACCCCTGGTCGGCTGCTGCCAGAGAAGCCGGAGGCGTGGCGCAGCAGGGCCGCCCCAGCCCAAGCGAAGCCGCGAGTCTGACCGTCGCCGGAGCCAGTGACCGCGACACGACCTTCACTCTCGATGGGGCCGAGGTCACCGATCGCGATCAGCGCGGCGGGCCGACGGTGCCCTTGGGGCTGAGCTCGGTCAGCGCGGTCGAAGTGACAATCGGCGGCGGCGATATCTCCCACAGCACCCCGGGCGCCCGAATCAATCTGGTCACCCGGCGTGGCAGCAACCGAGCGCAGGCCTCGGCTCGCGGGCTGCTGACCCAGCAGGATTGGCAGTCTTCGCCGAGCACCGAGGGTCGCGATGGTGGAGTCGTCGCCACGCATCGTGTGACGGAGGTCGAGGAGCTTGGTCTCGAAGCCAGCGGCACTTTGCTGCGCGACCATCTCTGGGGCTGGGGCTCTCTGGAACGCCGGGAGGCCGAGCAGGAAGTTTTCGGTGTGGCCGAAGACACGCGCGAGGAGCATGCGGCGATCAAGCTCAACGCTCAGCTGGGTGGGAGCTCGGCCGTCGTTGCCTACCACCATGGCGAGCGCCGGCGCAGCGGCCAGGGAGCGGCCGCCGACCGGGCCTTGGAGACGACCCTCACCGAAACGCGACCGAGTGAGGTCCTGCGGCTGGAAGAGACTCACCTCTTTGCCTCGGATCTCTACTTCACCGCGCGCTACGCGCGGGTCGACAGCGGCACCGCGCGGGTGCCGCTGGGGGGCTCGGAGGAGGATATCGTTCTCGGCGACGACGGCATCTGGCGTGGGACCTACGGCGAGTTCCTCTACGGCCAGGACGCCGAGACCTGGCTGCTCGATGGTGCGTCCTATCGTCGGATGGGCGAGTTCGGCCACGAAATCCGCTTCGGATCCAGCTACCAGCAATCCCGCCATTCGACCTCGGAGCGTTGGGGCCAAGACAGCCTGCTGCACTTATTGGGTGAAAACTTCGGTACGCCGTTCGACATCGTCCGGCTCGAGCGCCCGACCGATTTCGAAGTCCGGCAGAACCGCGCGGCCTTTTGGGTGCAGGATTCCATGACCTTCGGCCGGCTGACCGTCGATGCTGGCCTGCGGCACGACCTCCAGCGCGGGGCCGACGTCGCCGGCAGTGCGGGCTCCAACCCCTTGTTTCCCGATCTCTTGCCGGCGGTCGATTTTGCCAATGATCGCACCAGCATCGAATGGGCCAGCCTGTCACCCCGGGTGGCCGCGGCCTATGCTTTCGGCCAGGAGAATCGAACCGTCGCTCGCGCGAGCTATAGCATGTTCGCCTCGCGGCTCTACTCCGATCTGGTGAGCCGGGCCAGCGCCCTCAGCGATGCGCAGGTCTTCCTGGGCTTCGAGGACTCGAACCAGGACGATCGGTTCGATCCTGGCGAAGAGCATTTCGTGCTGAGCTACAACGGGATCGACCCCATCCACTCGGCCTTCGGTAGCCCGCACACGACCGATATTCTGCTCGACCCCGAGCGCACCGATGAGCTCCGCCTGAGCGTCGAGCACAGCTTTCGCTCGGGCTTCGAGCTCACCCTCGACCATGTCGATCGCGAGATCACCGGCATCCTGGAGACCCGTCGCCAGATCCGCGACGGCTTTGGCCAGGTGCGGCTCGCGACCCAACAGGACTACGTGCTCGATACGTTGTATGCCGGCCTCTTGCCGAACGGCAATCCCTACACGGTGCCGGTCTATGGCTTGCAGGACGGCCTCGAGTACACCGGCGGCAATTTGCTGCTGAACGGTGATAGGGAGCAGCACTACCGAGCCACCACTCTGAGCTGGGCGCGGCCCCTGGCAAATCAGTGGATGCTGCGCGGCCGCATGACGGTCAACAACTGGCGCTGGCAGCTCGGCGAGAGATTTGTCGCGTTCGATGACCCGACGGATCTGATCACCGCCGAGGGTGGCGATGCGTCGGTCAGCACAGCGGACAGTGACGGCGATGTGGTGGCGTTGACCGCACCCGGCGAGAGCCTGCTGCTCAACAGCCGGTGGTCGTTCAACGTCTTTGCCCTGTACCAGCTGGCGCCACAGCGCGACTGGGGCTTCGACGTAGCGCTCAACGTCCGTGGCCGGGAGGGCTTCCCCTTGCCCTACACCTTGTCCGTGGTCGAAGGCGGGGATCTGCGTGAAGTTCAGGCGACCCCCGACACGGATACCTTCCGGCTCGATGATGTCTACCTGGTCGATCTTCGGCTCGAGAAGGAGCTCCGCCTCGGCCCGACGAGAGCTGCCTTGAGTCTCGATGTCTTCAACTTGCTCGACGCTGGTTATGTCCTGGAGCGCGAGCGGCAGCTCAACAGCCCGCTGGCCGATCAGGTGCGGGAGACGCTCAGTCCCAGGTCCCTACGCTTCGGCCTGCGTGTGGCTCTCGACTAGCCTGGCCGCGAGCGTTGTATCGCAGCCGTCGACGACTCTCAGCCATCCACGTCTCCCAGCCATCGACGTACCCCAGTTAGCGAACGCTACTCGCTCCGCAACGCAAGAATAAGCCAGCCGAAGCTATGAGCGACATCCGACGTATACCGCGAGCTGACGCACCGGAAGTGGCGTTCATCCAGCCGCCCGACGAGCACCCCGTAGGCGCGGGCCCCGACCTGAAGCGTCGGCGTTGGCGCTGGACCTTGTATGTCGGCTGCTGGACCTTCATCGGACTGTTCTTCATCAGTCCGATCATCGCCAACTCGCTGGCCAACCAGCACGGGATCCGGTGGGGGGAGGTCTTGTCGGAGTTCCTCAACTGGTATCTGTGGGGTCTCCTTTTCCCGCTCATCTGGTGGGTCTCCCGCCGGTTCTCTTTCGAGCGCCGCAAGTTGGCGAGCCGAATTCCCATCCATTTGGCGAGCGGTCTGATCGTTTCGTTGATCTACGTCACGTTGATGCTGCTCAAGAACTCGATCGTCACCAGCTTCAGCCTGGGCAAGCTGTCCTTCGACTTGTTGAAGGGCATACCGGGCTACCTCTTGGGCGGCTTCGAGTGGTTCTTGGTGCCCTACTTCGGCATCGTCGCGTTCATTCACGCAGTGTCCTACTACGAGAAGTATCGTGAGCGGCAGCTCAAGACCACGCGCCTCGAAGCGCAGCTCGCTCTGGCGCATCTCGAAGTGTTGAAGATGCAGTTGCAGCCGCACTTTCTCTTCAACACCCTCAATGCGATATCGGCCTTGATGCACCGGGACGTCGATGCGGCCGATCGAATGATCTCGTTGTTGTCGGACCTGCTGCGCCTCTCGCTGGAGAAGGACAATCGGCATCAGGTGTCGCTGCAGTCCGAGATCGAGTTCTTGAACCGCTACCTGGCAATCGAGAAGATCCGTTTCCGCGATCGGTTGAAGATCGAGGAAGATATCGAGGCCATCTGCATGGCGGCCCAGGTCCCGCGGCTGATCCTGCAGCCCCTGGTGGAGAATTCGATCAAACACGGCATTGCGATGCGATCCGCCGCGGGCCGTATCTCGATCCGTGCCAGGCGCCTGGGCGAGCGGCTCAACATCCAGGTGTCGGACGATGGACCCGGCCTGCCGAGCTCCACCATTCGCGAGGGTGTCGGTCTCGCCAACACCCGCGCTCGGTTGAAGCAGATCTATGGCGACGACCACCACTTCGAGCTCCGCAACGGGCACACCGATGGCGTCCACGTGCACCTGGAAATCCCCTTCGAGGAGAATCCGCGCATCGCCGAAGGTGCGGCCTAGCCAGATCCCGTTCGAGAACGCCGGAAGAGATCCGCTCGACTTGAGCTGGCAGGTCCTGTTGGTGGAGAGCGAGCAAGGGCGAGGACTGTCTGAGCGTGCAGGCTGTGTGGCCCTCGTAGACCGGTCGATAGCCGAGTCTTGTGCAGCTCGAGACAGGTCCCGCGAGTTCCGCAGCCCAGCGCAGCCCAGCCAACAGGACCGAGCAAAGGTTGCTTGTCGGATGAGATCTTGCTAGCCGAGGATAGACTCCTACTGTTTTGGATCCGACGATCTGGCAGCTGGTGATCGCTTTTCTCTCCGGAGCGCTCCTGGGAGCGCTCTTGCTTTGGCTGTGGAATCGCGGCCGCCTCACCTTGTTGACGGACCGCCTCGAGCGCAGTGCCGAAAGGCTGGCTCTCCAGCAAGCGGGGCAGAGGGAGAATGAGCAGCTCAGGGCCGAGCTCGCCGAAGCCAAGGCGCAGCGAGCGGCCGACACCGAGCGTCTGGCCTGGATCCACACGGCCGACGAGCAGCTGCGATCGAGCTTCCAAGCGCTGGCGGGCGAAGTTTTGCAGCACAGCTCGCAGAGCCTGGTGGAGCGTTCGCGCGAGCAGTTGCGGCATGCGGTGGAGCCGATGGAAAAGGCCCTCGGTACCCTGGACGGCCGGGTGCGGGAGGTCGAGAAGGAGCGTCGCGGCGCCTACGAGGGACTCAAGCAGGAGATCGGCCTGCTGCGCGAAGCGCACAGCGCGCTACAGAGCACCACCGTCGGACTGCAGCAGGCGCTCAAGTCGTCGAGCGTTCGAGGTCGTTGGGGCGAAGTACAGCTCCGGCGGGTGGTCGAGATGGCAGGGCTCGTCGAGCATGTCGACTTCACCGAGCAACTGACGGTGGAAGGGCTGCGCCCCGACATGATCGTCCACTTGTCGAACGGCGGTGTCTTGCCGATCGATGCCAAGGCCCCGATGAAGGCCTATCTCGAGGCCACCGAGGCGACGGACGAGACACAGCGTCGGTCTTCTCTGGCAGCGCACGTCAAGGCTCTGCGGCAGCGCACCACTGAGCTCGGACAACGGCGCTATTGGGATCAGTTCGACAGTGCACCCGATTTCGTGGTGCTCTTCGTACCGAACGAAGCGTGTCTGGGCAGCGCCTTCGAGCGTGATCCGGGGTACTTGGACTTTGCCTTGGGGCACCGGGTGCTGCCGGCGACGCCGGTCACCCTGCTGGCGCTTCTCAAGTCGGTCTCGTATGGCTGGCAGCAGCAACGGGTGGCCGAGAATGCGCGCGAGATCGCCGCTTCCGGGCGCCAGCTCCACGACCGGCTGGTGCGATTCCTCAGTCACCTCGAGCGGTTGGGCAAAAGCCTGAGCGGGTCGACCCAAGCCTACAATCAGGCCCTGGGCTCTCTCGAACGCCGGGTCTTGCCATCCGCCCGTCGCCTGGAAGAAGTTGGCGCCGCACTCGACACGGCGCCCGATCTCGAACCGATTCAAGAGGCAGTCCGGTCGGCGCAGGTCGGAGGCCGGTCGGAAGACTAGCTTGATCGGGGATGCTCCGGTCGAGCGTCGTTTTTCGCATGTTGGGGTAGAGGGGTCGGCTGCCAAACACGTTGGGAGCCGAGCTCAGACGTCAACCCAACACCAGGAGTCCTCATGCGAAAACGACCTTGCGGCTTCCATCATCATTCACTTCGCCTCTCTCTTGCGTTGTGCTGTCTGCTTGCCGTGGCACTGTGCCCAGCCTTGTTGGCACAGACCGAGCCGGAGGCGGTCCCCCTAGAGCCCAGCTCGCTCGACGAGATCTGGGCCAGCGTCACGAGCGCCGATTTCGGCACCGTGAACACCATCCCGAGCCGTCAGTTGACCCCTCAAGGTGGGTTGGACGGGCCGCCGACCTCGTGGGGCGCTTTTCGGCTGGGACCCGGGGATCTCACACTAGCTCCCTTCGATGCCTCGCCGGACGCGAGACTCGATCCACCGACCCAAGAGACGTGCCGCAGCGGAGATCAAGAGGCGTTCCCGCACAAAGATGCGATGAGCAGAACGCCGGTCGAAGTGGTGGAAGACGAGCCCAATGACACGTTGGCAACGGCCGATCCGATCGCTGTTTTCGGCACCTGCCCGGGACAAGCGACGCAGGTCAACGTCTCGGGTACCTTTGATCTTCCGGAGCCCGTTGCCCTGGCATCCTCACCGGAGGCGGATGGGGCCATCCCACTCGCCACGCCGACGTGGCTCGAGGCCGGCAAGGCCGTTCGCCTCGACGGTCGAATCGGTGACGGCTCTTTCGGTCGTGCGGGCTCGGGCAGCGGCGATTTCGATTTCTACGCGGTCACCGGGGTGGAGGCCGGGCAAGTCTTGAGTGTCGATGTCGCCAAACCTTCCGGTCTTGACGCGATGGATCCCTTCGCGATCGTATGGAGCCCGGAGGGCCTCTTCGAAGCCGTAGCATTTGCCGGAACGACCTTCCGTTTCACGGCCCCGGCCGACGGTGACTACTATGTGTCGATCGGCGCCAGCAACACGTTCCAGACCGATCCCTTTGACCCGTCGTCAGGCCTCGGTGCTGCTTCGGAGGGTGACTATTCCCTGGTTCTGGGGTTGAACTACCGTCAGGTGGATCTCTTCGACCTCCGCTTGCGGGCTGGAGACGTTCTGAGCGCGGTGGTCGATGGCGAGGGCAAGGCGCTTCGACTCATCGATACGTCTGGCGTCGAACGTCGCGTTCTCGGCATCGACCTCGATCGGGGCCTGGCCGCACCGCTCGTAACAGACGGCTTCGCCAGCTTGGCACAGGTGGTCGAGAGGGCAGGCACATGGACCCTCGCAGTCGAGGGCAGCACGCCCGGGTCCTACACTTTGGAGCTGCGGGTTTTTCGGCCGGGCTTCAGTGGATTCGCGGATTCGTTCGACACGCCGCGGTGAGAGCTGCTGTTCTCGTATCGAATGCGATATCGTCTGCGGTCCACGCTGAGGCAACGTCGAGTCCGGGATCGCGTCTGGATCTCGAACGCCAGACGGTCGTCTGATCCCTGGAGATACGATGGGGCAAGTGCCGTTCTTTCGTCCTGCGCTCAACTCGACCGAGATCGAGGAGGTCGTCGCCACGTTGCGTTCCGGCTGGCTGACCAGCGGGCCGAAGACCCAGCGCTTCGAGGAGGAGTTTGCCAAGGCCGTCGGTGCCCGTCGGGCCGTGGCGCTCAACTCCTGCACTGCGGCCCTGCATCTCGCTACCGAGGCCCTCGGCCTGGAGACGAACCAGGCCGTCCTGGTGCCAACCATGACCTTTGCCGCCAGCGCCGAGATCGTCCGCTACCCAGGGGCGGTGCCGGTGCTGGTGGATTGCGACCCCGAGACTCTCAACCTCGATCTCGAAGATGCCCAGAGTAAAGCCGACGACCTGAAGGCCGGGCGGCTGCCCGCAGCCTACGCCGGCGTCAGTCAGCTGGTGGGAGTGATCCCAGTCCACGTCGGCGGAAGGATGTTCGATGTCGCGGCGCTGCAAGCACTGGCCGCTCGGCACGGCCTGTGGATCGTCGAGGATGCGGCCCATGCCTTTCCCGCCGCTTGGCGGGCCGCGGCCGATCAGCCCTGGCAGCGTTGTGGCGAGCGTACCGCTGACGTGTCCTGCTACTCGTTCTACGCCAACAAGACGATTACGACCGGAGAAGGTGGCATGGCGGTCACCGAGAGCGATGAATTGGCCGAGAAGATCCGGTCCTTGTCGTTGCACGGCCTGTCGAACGATGCCTGGGGACGCTATACGTCGAAGGGTGCCTGGGATTATCGGATCATCGCTGCGGGCTACAAGTACAACCTGACCGATGTCGCCGCTGCTCTCGGGATCCATCAGCTGGCGCGGGCCGAAACGATGCGGCAGGCACGCGAGCGGGTCGCTCTGGAGCTCATCGAAGGTCTGCGTGACGTCGACGAGATCGAGCTGCCAACCGTACCCGAGGATCGAATCCACTCGTGGCATCTGTTTCAGATCAAGCTCCACCTCGATCAGCTGACCATCGACCGAGATCGCTTCTTGGAAGAATTACGCGAGCGCGGTATCGGTTTTTCGGTCCATTGGCGGCCGCTTCACCTGCATCCCTACTACCAGGAGACCTTCGGCTGGCGTCCCGAGCACCTGCCGGTGGCGACGGAGGTCTGGCGGCGAACGATCAGCCTACCGATCTTCCCTGCGATGACCGACGAGGAGCTTCGCGCCGTGGTCGACGCCGTGCGCGAGGTCTGCCGGCGATACCGTTGACGGATTCCGGCGCCGTGGATCTTCCGTCGGGTTGAGAACGGGATTTGGAAGAACAAATCACGTTCGAGTTACTTTTGCCCGTGATTTGTGGCGCCTTTTCGTGTGGTCAAGGCTTTCGAGCGGGACTTGAAGAAGCTAATCAAGCGCATAGGGGTTATGTGCGTCACATCGAACGACAAATTGCGCAATCAAGGCCAAGGGAAGGGATTTGTAGCGTTGCGTCACGTTCGAGTCTGCTTTGCCCGTGATTTGTAGCGTCACGCCTCCGTCTGGCCGCTTGTGGGCTTGGTTTGGTTTGACGTCTTACATCGCCTCGTGCTGCCCTCGAGGCTCGTTCGATGGCGAAACGGCCTCGCGCACGACCTTTCTGGCCTCGTGCACGGCCTTTCTGGCCTCGTGCACGACCTTTCTGAAAAAGGTGTCAGACATCTAGTCAGAGAAGATACTGAAGCGGCACACGAAGCCTGTTGTATGACTCAGAGCATTGTCTATTCGCCTGAAATCCAAGCCCCTGACTCTTTGCAAGAAGGGAAGCGAACCCTCCTAGCAGACTTCAGGTCGATGAGGCTGCGCGAGAGCACACCTCTTCCATTCCTTGTCCAGGTGGTCAGAGAAGTGACTTGATTTCCGTAGGATCTGAGACTGCGGGATCTGGCAGAGCCTGCGCTCACCTCAAGGCGGTTGACCTCGGGCGAACGGAACGAACGGCAGACTTGGCGGAAAGGTGCCTTCGGGAAATTTGGCCAGAGGGTCGCCACCGCGCAGGCGCTCGGCGGCTTCGCGATACTCAGTAACTACCCAGGCGTAAGCGTCCCGCATCGCTTTGCGGACGACCCTGC
>JBCCGX010000326.1:0-9263 GCA_039029035.1 Acidobacteriota bacterium
CGATGCCGAGAGCGAGCGGGCCGGCCGCGAGCGTCTGGAGGCCAGCTGGGCCCGCCTGCGTCGCCTCGAAGTCGAATGCCGCAGCGAGGCGCCAACCCACATCACCAAGACCTACGCTCAGCCTTCGGCTCCGGACTTGAGCCGCAGCTGGAGCTGAAGACACCGATGGGTGAGCGATGATCTGCCGGGCAGAGAACCGTTCGGCGCGAGCCGGCGAAGGGTGAGATGAGATGGTCGACGTCCTGCTGACCCACGCCTACTTCCTGCACGAAGATGAGAAGGAGCAGGAGATCATGCGGCCCTATCCCACTCTGGGGCTGCTCTACATCTCCGCCTATCTGAAGCGTGAGGGATTCGATGTCGAGGTCTTCGACTCGACCTTCAGGACACGCGACGAGCTCATCGCCCGTCTGGCGGAGGAGCCTGGTGGCTTGCTGGGGGTCTACACCAACCTGATGACACGCGGCTCGACCCTCGACATCATCGCCCATGCCCACATCCATGGCTGGACCGTGGTCCTCGGCGGACCCGAGCCCGGCAACTACCCGGAGGAATACCTGCGACATGGGGCCGATGTCGTAGCGATTGGCGAAGGGGAAGCCACCTTAGCCGAGCTTATCCCTGCCCTGGCTAAGGACGGCCCCCACCGCCTGCACGGGATCGACGGTGCGGTGTTCGTCGATGAAGACGGCGCCACTGTTCGCAACCCCGAGCGCACCCAGATCGCCGACATCGACACCCTGCCCTGGCCCGACCGCGAGGCGATCGACATCCAGCGCTACATCGATGTCTGGCGCGAGCACCACGGCGAAGGCAGCGTCAACCTGATCACCGCCCGGGGCTGCCCCTACCGCTGCCGCTGGTGCTCCCATGGCGTCTTCGGCTTCACCCACCGGCGGCGCAGCCCAATCGACTCCGCCGCCGAGGTCGAGCACATCCGCGACGTCTACAGGCCCGACATGGTGTGGTACTCCGACGACGTCTTCACTATCCACCATCGCTGGCTGTTCGAGCACCACAAAGAGCTGCAGCGGCGTGGTGTCAAGATGCCGTTCGAGACCATCTCCCGCGCCGACCGGATGATGAAGGAGGAGGTGCTCGAGACCCTCGCCGCCATGGGCTGCTTCCGCATCTGGATCGGCTCGGAGAGCGGCAGTCAGCGGATCCTCGACCGTATGGAGCGCAAGGTGACGGTGGAGCAGGTGCAGTGGGCCACCAAAGCGGCGCAGCGCCACGGCATCCAGGTCGGCATGTTCCTCATGTGGGGCTACGACGGCGAAACCGAAGACGATATCGCCGCCACTGTGGAGCACGTCAAGAAATCCAACCCGGACATTTTCTTCACCACCGTCTCCTACCCGATCAAGGGCACTCAATACTTCGATGCCGTGGCGGATCGCGCGGTGCTCGATCAGGATTGGGCCACCGCCTCCGACCGCGACTTCCGGATCCGCGGCCGCCACTCGCGGGCCTACTACAAACAAGCCGATCGCTGGCTGCACAGTGCGGTCGAGGCGCACCGGATGCGCTCCGAGAAGCCCTTGCGCTCGGCGGCAAAGCTGGCCCAGGTCGCCCTCGCCAGGGCCCGCATGCGAGCTCTGGCGGGAGAAGTGGAGGTCTGAGTGCGCCGCAAGGTGGTGCTCTACAACCCGCGAGCGGTGTTCTACACCATGCCCCTGGCGCTGGTGGCGATCGGCTCCCACCTCGACTCTGAGCGCTACGAGGTGGTGATCATCGACGGTCGCCTGGAAGACGACCCCGAGGCCGCCGTCCTGGCGCAGCTGGACGATGCCATCTGTCTCGGGATCAGTGTCCTCACCGGCGATCCGATTCGGGACGCCCTGGGTCTGTCGCGATTGGCCAAGGCGCACCATCCTGATCTGCCCATCGTCTGGGGCGGCTGGCACCCGTCGCTCTTCGGGCGCGAATGTCTGGAAGAGCCCTCTGTCGACATCTCCGTCCAGGGCCAGGGGGAGGCGACCTTCGCCGAGATCGTCGAGCGCCTGGCCGCGTGCGAGGAGCTCTCTGGCTGTCTCGGCTGCGCCCACCGAACGGCCTCGGGTGAGGTTTGCCTCGAGGCGCCGCGGCCCTTCGAGACGGTCGACAACTTCCGCCGCCACGACTTCGGCCTGATCGATGTCGAACGCTACTTCGCCCTCAAAGGCAAGCGCCAGCTGGACTACATTTCGTCCCAGGGCTGCCCCTTTCGGTGCGCCTTCTGCGCTGATCCCTTCGTCTTCCAGCGGAAGTGGGCCGGTCTCGATCCGGTGCGTATGGGGGAGGAGATCGAAGCCCTCTGGCGACGCTACCGTTTCGACGATCTGTCCTTCCAAGACGAGACCTACTTCACCTATCCCAAGCGGGTCGAGGCGGTGGCGGACGAACTCATCCGTCGTGAGCTGCCGATCACCTGGGCCGCCACCCTGCGGGCCGATCAATGTGCCCGCCTACCGGAAGAGGTCTTTGCCAAATGCAAGGCCTCCGGCCTGCGCCGTGTGCTGGTCGGCGTCGAAGCGGGCTCGCAAGAGATGATGGACCGCATCCGCAAGGACATCAAGCTGGAGCAGGTTTTCTTCACCGCCGAGCGCTGCCGGAAGCACGGCGTGGCGGTGATCTTCCCCTTCATTGTCGGCTTCCCCGGCGAGACCGAGGTCAGCGTCCAGGCATCTCTCGACGTCGCCAAGCAGCTGCGCGCGATGAGCCCGGAGTTTCAGACGCCGATTTTCTTCTTCAAGCCCTATCCCGGCTCACCGATCACCGACGACGCCGTGGCCGAAGGCTATTCCTTGCCCTGCTCCCTCGACGAATGGGCCGACTTCGATTTCATCGGCTCTGCCGGCCCCTGGGTGTCGCCCGATCTCTACCGTAAAGTCGAGCGATTCAAGTTCTACCAACACGTCGGCTGGAGCCGGCCGAAGCTCTGGCGACGGCCGATCCAGAGTCTCGCCCGTTGGCGCTGCCGGCGGGACTTCTACGGCTTGCCGGTGGAGAAGGCGGTGTCGGATTGGTTGTGGCCACAACCGGCCTTGTCGTAAGGCCAACAACTAGAGAAGCGTCGCTCGGATCCCAGAAGATGGTCCGGAGCTAACCCGGCAGCGACCCCTTGAGTCCGAAGGCGAAAAAAAAAGGCCGCCGGGGAGCTAACCCGGCGGCGACCCCTGAGCACAAGGCTCACGGTAGGACTCAGGAACCGTTGCCGATCGGCGAGGAGATGCGGGTGTCAGCTATCGAGGTGGAGGAACTCGGCGTGGCGAGAGTCAGGCATCCCAGGGCCAGGAGAAGGGCGATGGCCGGTAGGATGCGGAGTCTCGGTGCGTCGAGTTCCATGAACGGATCTCCCGGAAGAGGACGAGCCTGGTGAGGATCGGCGTCGAGGCGAGGCGATCTCGCCGTTCATTCAGGAGATACGCAGATTGGCGGTAAAACCCGCCAAAGAAAATTATTCCGGCACCCCGAGGCGACGTCGAAGCTGGCGCGAGCGCGACCGACTGGCGATCAGTTTGGCGCCGCTCTGCATCTCGATCTGCAGCCGGCTGCCATCGAACGGGACCATCGCCGCGACGTGATCGAGATTGACCAGGTGGGAGCGGTGTACGCGGCAGAATTGCTCGGGATCGAGGCGTGAGGCGACAGTCTCCAACGTGATTCGCATGAGAAACCGGCGTCGTTCGACCCATACGGCGACATAGTCGGCATCGGCTTCGAAGCGTTCGATGGTATCGACCGTGACCGGCAAGATCTTGCCACGGGCATGCACGAAAAGCCGACGCAGCGGCGCCGCGACCGGAGTTGTCGAAGGTGTCGGCTCAGACTGTGGCCTAGCAGTGTCGCGGGCCCGTTCGATCGCCTGCAGGAACCGATCGCGCCCGAAGGGCTTGAGCAGGTAGTCGAGGGCCTGGAGCTCGAAGGCTTCGACTGCATGTTCGGCGTAGGCGGTGGTAAAGATCACATGCGGGCGATGGCGGGCTCGCCGCAAGACCTCGAGGCCGCTCAGACCCGGCATGCGGATATCGAGAAAGACGAGATCCGGGCCCAGACGCTCGATCGCTTCCAGCACCGCCGGCCCGTCGCCTGCTTCGCCAACGCATTCGGCCCAAGGGACATCGGCAACCAGCTGGCGCAGCTTGGCGCGCGCCAGGGCGTTGTCGTCGGCGATGAGGACTCGCATGCTCATGGGCCAGAGATCTCGCCGGTTGACGTTGAGCTCCATGGAACAGAGACCGAAGCCACGAAGCGGTCGTCGCGCACTTCGGTGCGGAGCCGGGCCTGACCAGCGTAGCGAACCTCGAGCCGGCGCTCGAGGGTAGCCAGGCCATGGCCGTTTTTCCGTTCCGGTATGATGGCTGGCTGCGCCAGGTCGTTCTCGACCTGCAACTCCAGCGCCTCCGGCGTCTGGCGTGCTCGGATGACGAGCTCGCCGCCACCGCGGCGGGCGGAGAGGCCGTGGCGGACGGCGTTCTCGACTAGGGTCTGAAGCGTGAAGGACGGCAGCCAGCAGTGCATCGTCGGTGACTCGATACCGCGGCGGATCTGCAAGCTCTCGCCCATGCCGAGCTTCTCGAGCTCCAGATAATTTTCGGTGAAGGCGAGCTCGTCGGCCAGAGTGACGTCGGCCTCACCGGTCTGATCCAGAGCGTAGCGCAGCAGGTCGCCAAGGCGCTCGATGGCCTGCCCGGCTGGACCGCCTTCCGGCACCAGTGCGGCGATCGAATGCAGGGCGTTGAACAGGAAGTGCGGGTGCAGCTGGGTTCGTAGAGCGGCCAGTTGTGCCTGAGTCGCCAGGGCTTCCGCCTGCTCGGCTGCGCGGCGCTGGCGCTGCAAGCTTTGGCGCAGACGGTGCGTGTAGGCGGCCCCTGCCAGAAGCCCGTAGAGCCACAGGCCGAGCAGGAATTCCCAGCGCAAGAGCTGCGACTGCCGCACGACATCGAGGAAACTCTGGCCGGTGGTCATGGCCTGGGTCTGGTAGGCGAT
Source organism: Acidobacteriota bacterium (assembly GCA_039029035.1). Taxonomy (GTDB): domain Bacteria; phylum Acidobacteriota; class Thermoanaerobaculia; order Multivoradales; family J023; genus JAAELT01. Next base: position 4,972 of record JBCCGX010000326.1, read on the forward strand.
CGCCATCAACAGCATGACGAAGGCCAGGCCAAGACCAGCGTGGATGACGAAGAAAGTGAGCCGCGGCCCCGCAGGCCAGGGGCAGAGCGCCGAGAAGCGCCAGACCGAGAATCCCAGAGCAATGAGGGCGCCGGTGGTGGCGATGACAGCCTGGGACGTGTAGCTGCTGCGACCGAGCCAGTTCAGTGTGCCGATCGCCAGCCAGGCGACCACCGCGAGGCCGATCCACCGGCTCCACACGATGTAAGCGCGGCTCGTGTCGCCTGGCTCGTCCATGGAGTTAGGTTAGCCGATCCGCGGAGAGGCCGACCGGTAGGACCGTTCATCGCCGCCGGTGACCGTTCGACCGGACAAATCGCCACTTTGCCGCACGAGCCTTGGAATATCCCTGGTAGGGCTCTAGCCTGAAGACCGGGCGAGCAATGAATCGACCGCCTGAGAAGGGGAGCTCACGGTGTGGAAGCGCTGCAAAACGATCGGGATCTGGCTACTGACCCTTGCATTGACTCTGTCGTTCCTGCCGACCGGTTACGGCAAGTTTACCGACCCCGGCTGGGCCGAGGCCTTCGCTGCCTGGGGGTATCCGGCCGGGGCACATTACGCCGTTGGTCTCTTGGAGATGGCCGCCGCGGCGTTGCTTCTGGCGCCTCGTCTGGCGTCACCGGCGGCTTCTGGCCTGGCCGTCTTGATGCTCGGCGCGCTCCTCACCCACGCGGTGCACGGTAACCACCCGACGTTTCCCGCCGCCCAGATGGCGGCCGTCTACCTGGTGATGGCGGCGATCCTGGCCTATGCGCGGCGCGGTGTTAGCCGGCTGCGGCGTCAGTCGTAGATCCCGTCGAGGAGCCAATCGCCGGTCTGGCGGTCGTGATAGATGCGGTAGAGACCGCCGCTGACGAGCTCGATATCCCAATAATCACGCTCCAGGCGCTCGCTCGACCACCAGTCTTCCTCCAGGCCCCAGGGACCGGAGGCGACTCGGATCCGGCCGTCGATGCGTGGGCGCTTGGCCTCTTCTTCGCCGACTACCGTCTTGATCTCCATCGGTCGTTCGTCGGAACGTGGGCTGGCGTATTCGGTGGCCGGCTCAGCGACCTCGCCGGCGGTGTGGTAGCTCACCTCAGCGCCGCCGGCGTCGCTGGCGCTCGGTGCCAGGCTCCCCGGTTGAGTGATGACCTCGATCGTCAGCGGTGGGCGTAGCACCCGGACGGTCAACAAGCCACGCCCGAGTCGGGTCTCACGGCGCTCCCGGGGCGGTGGCGGCGGCGCGTAAGGCTCGAGTGCGAAACGCTCGGGGCGGTGCGCGTCGACAGTCCGCGGCGAGCCGACGCGGTCTTCACCCAGCATGGCGAAGAGTCGGGCGACAGTAGTGGCCAGCTTGTCGGGGGAGAGCGCCGCCGGGCCAAAGAGGGAGAGCTGGGCCTCGCGCGGCCGGTCGGGATGGGCAGCGAGGGTGAAGGCGAGGATCGGCGCGTTGGGTGGGTTCGCTTCGAGATCGAGCCGCACCAGGGTGAGGAGGGTTTTGACGTCGCGGGTCGGGGCGGGCAGGGTGAGCGAGCGCTCGTGGTGGCCGTCGGGCTCGAGCTCCAGGGAGAGCTCGAGCCGTTCACAGCCCAGTCCCTGGCCCTGCATGCGACGGGTGAGCCGCTCCAGGGCGCCACGGGCGACGAAGACGAAGGGCTCGAGGTTGACCAGCGGCCATTCGAGCTCCATGCCTTCACTGAAGACCGGTGGCGGATGGCGTGGCATGAGGGGCTCGGGATCGAGACCGCGCGCCATGGCGTGGAGCTGCTGGCCGGCCGGACCGAGGCGACTGACGACCTCGTCTTTGGGCAAATCAGCCAGCTCGCCGAGGGAACGGATGCCCCAGCTGCGCAGGGTGGCCAGGGTCTTGGCCTGTGGGGTGAGCTGTGAGAGAGGGAGCGGCGCGAGGAACTCGCACTCGCCACCGGTTGGCACCAGGGTAGGGGAGTGGGGCTGACCGGCCGCGACCCGAGCGGCGAGTTTGCTGGCCGCGATACCGACCCGGATCGGTACACCGGCCTGCTTCTCGGCCGCGAGCATCAGGGCGCGGGCGAGCTCTTCGTCGGGCGATTCGCCAGGATAGTGGCGCTCGAGGCCACAAGCATCCAGGTAGGCGAGGCCGCCGCCACCGTCTTCGACCCGGGGCGAGAAGCTCTCAGCGACGTCGAGCAGAGCCTCTTGAGCCGCGCGCTCGCACTCCGGGTCACGCGGCCGGGCGATCAGCTTGGGGAGGCGAGCGCGGGCCTGGGACAAGGTGAAACCGGGACGGATACCGGCTCGGCGGGCGAGGCGAGTGGCGGCCACGACCCGTGCCGCCTGGCCGTTACCAGCCAGCACCGCGAGGGCTTCCTGGGCCAGCTCGGGTTCGCTGCGCAGGCGTGCTGCGAGCGGGAAGAGTGGCGTCAGCAGGCAGACGATGCGAGCCGGGGCTTCGGCCGGCGCCACCGAAGTGGGCTCGGTCAAAGCGGGCATCGGAGTGAGAACGTCGCCTGGGATTTCAATCCCGGGGCAGGTCGATCGAAGATCCCGCGTCCCGGGTGAGGGGGCGGTGTGCCTGTGACGGCAGGCACGGGATCTGTGCGGCGTAGGCCGCACGGTGTAAAAACCGTCTCTCCGTCGAGAGATCTGGAGTCCCGCCCGGGATTGAAATCCCAGGCGACGTTCTGTGAGCTAGCAGGCCGTGGTGAAAGTCCGGCGCTGGCGAGAGCGAGAGATTTTTCGCTAGATCCAGGCGCCAAACCACAGGCATACTGGAGTATTTTGCGGATTTGGCAACACAGAGATAGCGGAAAAGATCCGCTCGCAGCGCGGCGCGACTTTTGCCGCGGCCTGCTAGGCAATGGCTCGCTCCCGGAGAGGCGCGCGGAAAGGCGCCGCCTCTCGGAAAGGCACCGTCTCGTGTTGCGTTTCGTCGAGCTCGTGAGCCGTGCCAGACCGGTCGTCGTAGAGACTCTCGGCCAGACGCCAGGTGAGGGCCTCGATCTTGCCCCGGCGCTCGCCGCGGCGACTCTTGACGAGCTCGAGCTGAGTGTCGACGCCGTGCAGGAGGCGCGGTGAGCTGCCGCGACCGAGCCAGGTGGCGCGTGGTCGCCGAGCTTCGAGTACCGCCTGGGCAGCGGTGCCGCTCACCCGGTAGGGGCTCGAAATCAGCAAGGCGATGTCGCGCGCCCGCGCCGAACGGGCGAGGCGCAGCCAGGCCGCTTCGACCCCGCGGCCGCCGGGTAGCGGCGGCATGCCGAGATCGATCACCACCAGCGGCATGCCGCTGTCGAGAACGGCCTCGGCGCTGGCGAGAACCTCTTTGATACGCCGCGGCCGAACCCACAGGAGACGCTCGAGATCGACCCCGGCGGCGGCGGCGGCCTGCGGGTCGAGGGCATCACCGAGATCGACCAGGGCAGCGGCTTCGCCAGCCTCGGTGGCAGCGGCGAGGGTGGTGAGCACGAGGGAGAAACGGCCGCTCGATCGGCTGCCGATGAGCTCGATCATCGCACCGCGCTGCAAGCCGCCTTCGAGCAGACGGTCGAAGCCGGCCGAGGCGGTCGGTACCCGGATTTCTTCCGGCGCCCGTCGTCGATCCTCGACCAATTCGCGAGCGGTGCGGATCTGGCGCGCGAAAGCGGCGGGGAGGGCGACGTCGAGCATCGGTAAACTCATGATCTATGGGGGCGGTTCAGGACGGGTTGATGACTCAGCCAGATGGACTCAGCCCGATTTACTCAGCCACACTGCGGGTTGGCGTATGGGTGCGGAGAAAGTGATCAATTATTGGTTCGATGTGTCAATTCAATGGGGCTCTGCCGAGCCTGACTTTGGGTTTTTTGTAGTTCTTAATGGGCTTGGTTTCTCAGCGAAACTGCGGTGCTCGCAGAGCCAGTTCGCCTGGCCTCGGCAAAGAAAGAGTGTAGGCGTAAATGGGGCGTAAATCAAGGTTTTTCAAGAGACGCTTAGGGGCCTTCCTCCTTCTTGGACAAGCGTTTCCCTAATGAGAATTTGTTGCAAATAGGGGAAAGTACTCGCTGGCTTTCGAGGTGGTCGAAGGGGTACGCATTTTCAGTGATGTTGCGGAATTTTCAGGGTCGCTGCGGAATTTTCAGGGGTGCTGCGGACGCAGACCAGAGCGTTGCTTTAAGATAGCCACGCCAGCCAGCGGGGCTGAGCCAGCGCCGGTGACAGGCACACGACTATGATCCAGATCAACCACGACGTCTCGATCCCTCACTCGGAGCTCAGCTTCGCTGCGTCCCGCAGCTCTGGGCCAGGGGGGC